>JALGTS010000196.1 GCA_029821255.1 Candidatus Zipacnadia bacterium | reverse complement strand
GATAAGCCGTTGCTGACCAGCTTGGCCATCTTCTTGGCGTTAGCCACAATACAAGTCATCACTACCTGAATGGTGACTTTGGCCAGACCGCAGTAGCGAGCTTTAGCCAGTCCGCTGGCTATGATTATCCCCAGCATGAAGATTATTCCGATTGTGGGAGTCTTGGTTGGCAATAGCATATCTCACCGCCCCGTTGGACTGGTTGCCTCTACTGCCTGGAGCCGCAGTCGAGCGGACGTGCTGGGACGCCGACGACGGTCAGGTCAGGAGGCACATTATGGGTTACGACTGCGCCGGCGCCGACTGTTGTCCTTGCGCCCACCTTGACCTCAGGCAGTAGCGTACAGCCGGCTCCTAAGAAGACAAAGGATTCCGTGCTGGATCTACCAGCCAGTGTTGCGTTGGGACCGATAGTGTTACAGTAGCCGACCCGGACGTGGTGGCTGACAATTGTGCCGGCATTGACCCGGCATAAATCGCCCACGCTGGCCCCCGGCAATACCTGTACTCCTGCTCCGAGGAAGGCTCCCTCCCCGATCTTAGCTTCGGGCGATAGGTAGGCAGTTGGATGTATTAGGGTAGGCAGGCTCAGGCCCATAGCCTGGCAGATCTTAGCCAGTCGTGCCCGTGGTTGAGGGGCGCCGACGGCTATAAATGCGCCGGTAATGCCCAACTCTGCAACCTGCTCGGCTACCTCTGCCGGATCTCCCAGCACCGGTCTGCCCAGTACCTGCTGTCCCTTCAGCTCCGGAGTCTCATCGGCAAAGGCAACTGCTTGGTGCGTATCGTCACTCTGTATCACTTCCAGCACAACGTGAGCCTGGCCGTCGGTTCGTGCGCCAACTATCAGAAGTTTCATAAGTCCTCCTGGCGGTGAAATGGCTGGGCTGAACTATCTATTCTATTCAGTTCCACGACGGGTCGGTAAGCCAATAATCTCGCGAGCTTGTTGCGGAGTAGCAGAGGGGCGGCCCAATTCACCAGCGATTCTTACCACGCGCTCTACCAGCATACGGTTGGTAGCTGGCGTTCGCTTGCCCCAGTCATAATAGGGATTATCCTCCAGTCCTACCCGCACATGTCCGCCCATGGCCAGGGCTAAGGCGTTCACTGTCAGTTGATACCGGCCGATGCCTGCTCCAGACCACACTGCCCCCTCGGGGAGCAGATTGAGCATATGACTGAGGCTCGCGGCAGTAGCGGGGCTTGTTCCTAGGTTGCCCAGCAGTATATTTACATAGATTGGCTCATCTAGTAAGTTTTTGCGGATTAGGTACCGCGCATAATTAACCATACCCGGCTCGAAGACCTCAACTTCTGGCTTGATACCCCGATCCTTCATGCGTCTGGCCAGTTCAACGATGGTCTGTGGAGCATTCACCGAGGCCTGGTGGGGAAAGTTCATTGAACCACAGGTGAGACTTGCTAAATCCGGCTTCAAGTCACCTTCAAAAGTCAGGGCCACTCCCCGGGCGTCTATATCGGACTCAATCCGTCCGCTGCAACTGGCGCAGATTATAATCTCCGGGCAGCGGGTCCGGACCGCACTGATCAGCCGGCGGTAGATTTCCGGATCGCACGTTGGCCGGCCTTTTTCATCTCGGGGATGGAGATGAACTATGGCTGCACCGGCCTCTGCCACAGCTTCCACATCGGCGGCGATCTCGTCAATGGTAATTGGCACATGTGGTGTATCTTCTTTGGTAGGGACCATGCCGGTGATGGCGGCGTTGATGATTACCGGCTTGTTGGCAAGCGTGTCATTTCTCATTACAAGGTTGCCTCCAGATAGCCTATCATAATAATGAAACACCTACAGCTGCTGCAATGATAGTATTCTATGACTGGTAGCCTGATATTGCGGCTCCAAGTATGCAGCATATTTAGTATCTTCTTCATTATGGAAGTTTCTCCTACCCGGAATGTAGCAAGACTGTGGACGTTAACGACTGGCCGGGGGGGCGCGAGGTTGCTGCTGCCGGTAGAAGGATGTTTCCATATCAGCAGCGAACTGGAACAGTGTCACAACCGGCACGAGAGTGCCGGTTAATCTGGCGAAGCCGTTGGGATGTATGGACTTGGAAAAGATTCCCTTCAACAAACCGTCTGCGGTCGGCAAAGAGAAGCAATATATCGCCGAGGCGATGGCCAGTGGTCGGCTCGGTGGAGATGGTCCATTTGCGCGGCGTTGCCAACAGCTTCTGGAACAGCGCTATTCTATTCCCAAGGTGCTACTGACCCACTCGTGTACGGGCGCCTTGGAGATGGCGGCTCTACTGTGTGAGCTGGGACCGGGTGACGAAGTAATCATGCCCAGTTTCACCTTCGTCTCCACGGCCAATGTCGTCGTTATGCGCGGTGCGCAGCCTCGCTTCGTGGATATACGCGCTGATACCCTCAATATTGATGAGAAGCTTATTGAAGAAGCTATCAATGAGCGCACCAAGGCGATAGTTCCTGTTCATTATGCTGGCGTCGGCTGTGAGATGGACGAGATCATGCGGTTGGCCGATAAATACGACCTATATGTGGTAGAAGATGCCGCCCAGGCGCTGGGGGCAAAGTATCGCGGTCGTCTCTTGGGCACCTTTGGTCACTTGGGCTGTTTTTCCTTTCATGAGACGAAGAACCTGATTTCTGGTGAAGGAGGAGCATTGGCCGTAAATTGTGCCGAATTTGTTGATACGGTTGATATCATTCACCAGAAGGGCACCAACCGCAAGCAATTCTTGCGAGGTGAGGTGGACAAATACACCTGGGTGGGCATAGGCTCTTCGTATGTACCCTCCGAGATCACGGCGGCCTTTCTGTATGGCCAACTCGAGCAACAGCACGTAGTGCAGGCTGTACGTATGAAGTTATGGCATACGTATCATGAAGCCTTGGACGACTTGGAGCAGGCCGGCTGTATAGTCCGTGCGCACTGGCCTCCGCACTGCTCGCATAACGCTCATATCTACTATCTTTTCACTGCTGATCTGATTGAGCGCCAGGCGCTTATTCAGTACCTGGCCCAGCGCGGCATCGGCGCGACATTCCATTACGTCCCCCTGCACAGCTCGCCGATGGGACAGAAGCTGGGTTATCGGGTTGGTCAGTTGCCGGTTACCGAGGAGATGTCCCAGCGCCTGGTGCGGCTGCCGCTATATTACGAGCTGACCGAGGCGGAAGTGCTGCGTGTGGTTGAGGCTGTGTACGACTTCTATCAGAGATGACGGTGCGGGTTGATGTTGCGGGCCTCCGTATAGACCTACTTGCTGTGTATTGCTTCTGCAAACAAGCTCTCCAGGTCCGCAGCGATCCGGGCAGGGTTGAAATGCTGGTCTAAGACGGGCTTGATCCACTGGCAAGCAGCCAATATCTGGTCAGCGAGTAGTTGGAAGTCTACCTGAGGCCAGCGCGCGTCTGTATCACCGAAGTTAGCTGCTATGGCCTCTTCAATGTTTTCTGGCCGGAGCAATCCAAATAGTCCCGCAAAGCCTACTCCAATGACCTTGCAGCCCGCGGCCAGCCCTTGCAGAGCAGTATAGCCAGCCCCCAGTAAGATATCAGCATTCTCAATGATCGGCTCAATGTCGAGCATGGCCCCGAGCACTTGGATGTGTGGCCCGGTCAGCTCTCTATTAACCTGAGCTGCCGTGCGCCTGACCTGGCGCAGCAGCCGGCCATACCCCACAATTACCAGCTTCAGATTGCCCTTCAAT
>JALGTS010000195.1 GCA_029821255.1 Candidatus Zipacnadia bacterium | reverse complement strand
TGCTCACAGCTTACACAGCTTCACAATCAGCGTTTCCAGGGCAGTACGCTCATCAATTGACTGTTCTGCTTGGCCCTTTAGGGCCACGTCAGTCTGGTGGACCATGTCTAAAGCCCGGGCGATCTGCCCATCAGTGAACTTCTTAGCTTGAGCGATCAGTTTCCTTCTTAGCCACCGGCGATTTCTCACAGCACTTGCGACGTTATGCTGGGAGGGGAACTTGCTGGTGAGCTCTTCGGGCAAATCGGCAGTACGGTCCAGGCGATATCCAGCGCGGGCAGCCACCCGCGTCTGCCAAATGAGCCGAAGCTGGCGGCTTATCGTCCCCAACAGAGGAAGAGCTTCGCCGTGGAGCACTCCCGGTGGCAGCAAGCGCTCCAGCTCCTGGAGTGCCTGCGTCGGCCGACGGTTGCCAATAGCATCCATCATATCCCAGATATTCCCCTGCTGACTGTTGAAGCCGACCTCCTTCACATCAGCCTGCTCAATTCTCTGACGGTTTCCGATGTATGTGGCCACTTTCTCAATCTCACAGACCAGCATATCCACATCATCATCGGTCAGTTCTCGTAGCCACTGGATGGCCTGCGGTGTGATCTCCTTACCGTGCTGCCGGGCCTCGGTGGCTATCCAGCGAGCGAGGAGGGTATCCTTTTGTGGTACGATTATATGTACAACCTGGCCCTGCTCCTTGACGGCCTCAGCAAGCTCCTTGACTACCTTGGGCCCCTTATCTTTACCGGCCTCGGCACAGGTCAGAACTACACTGGTGGTATCAGGAAGTCGCGGGAGCGCCGTCGCCAGCACACGCTGACCATCGGCATTCAGCTCCTCAATGCGCTTGAGGACTATTATACGCTCCGCGGCTAACAGCGAGCGGCTACCTACTTCGGCAGCGAGCTGGTTGGGAGCACATTCACCAGCAGCCAGCACAGACACACCATCTTGTTGTTGTTCCGGCTTGAGGCGAGCATTAATGATAGCATTGGTGGCGCGCTGCTTGAGTATCTCACTGTCGCCATACAGCAGCGTAACTTGAGCACTGGTGTCCAGTTGTAAGCCATTGGAGGCCATAGATCCGCCTGATGGATATAACAATCGTTAGCCGTACTTATCTTCGCTGTCCTATGATTATATCCTCTTGCACAGACGCATCCAGCGCCGGTAGAGTCTATCAACTTGGGAGGTCATCGCTGGCTGAGGCGAGTAACGTAATCGGTAGAGGTCTTCAGTTGCTCGACTTACGGCAGCAGCAATACCCCGTGGAAGCAAGCCTTTGCTCAGGACTATACTGAACAGCTCGGCAGGGGTATGGCCGGGCCTGGGTTGTATGTCGGTGCCCCGCAATGCTCTCTGGTAGAAGCGCCGCCACTGGCACTCCAACCTGCTCCAGGGTCCCCGTGGTGTGCGCAAAGCCGCCCACCAATCCCTGAGACGGCCAAAGTCCACAAATAGAACGCAGAGCAGCGCCACCACAGCCAGACCACCGAGGACAAAAGCGCTTGCCCTCAGGAACCTTCCTACAGCCAGACGCAGATGACCATTGCTCAGCAGCGAGAAGAGAGTTTGGTCTTTCAGTCGGGCGCGACCCTGCACATCAAAAGGAACCCAGCCGTAGCCGGGGAAGTAGACCTCTGCCCAAGCATGGGCATCTTCCCCCCGTACCAGATACAGGCCCTGGCGCGCGTCATATTCTCCAGTCGCATAGCCAGTAGCAACGCGGGCGGGCACCCCGGCCAGCCGACACATCATCGCCATAGCAGTGGCAAATAGCCGGCAGTCAGCCTGTTTGCTAACTTTCAGGAAGTAGACAGTCGCATCTGCCTCTGAAGGGGTCAAGGGCGGAGAGTCAGTATAGAGATAGTTTTCCTCCAGGAAATCCCTTATCAGCACCACCTTGTCATAAGGCGTCTGGGCATCAGCGGTAACCTCAGCGACCAGTTCGGCTATTTCGCTCTGTACATCCAGTGGAACCTGTCGGATATAGCGCTCAATAAACTGCTGGCTTGGATAATTCGTGCCGGCAGAGCGCAACTGCTGGGCAGAGAAATCAGGCACGATGGAGACAACTTGGTAAGAGCTACCCGCTGGCAGAAACGGTATCGCCTGGATTGCTCCCGATGCTTGCCTGCTAATGCCATGCCACCGTTGGTCAAGAAAAGCCCGCTCTGAAAGATAGACAACCGCCGGACGGGCTGCTGCATATATGACAGGGGAGTTTATCCGCGTGAGAGTGAAGGTCTGTTTCAGAGGCGTGCCAGGTAGTGAAGTGATATCTGGCAGACAGTAGCCGCCGTCAGAGCCGCGCTGTGCCAGGGTGACGGCAGTCTGCTGGGTGTACCATGATTGGCCCTCATAGGTATCAAATACCTGCCCGCGCCACAGGGCGGGCCGTTCTGACTTGACTGTCATAACCACATCTTTGGTGAGGTGTGCCTCCCCTCCGCCGACCCACAGCCTGCCCAGCGCCAGTGCGTAGTTAGTAGGATCCAGCCGCGACCAACGCAACGACAACCAGCGGGCTCGGCCGTAGAGATTAGGCGAAACCTCATACAACACCCGGCCGGCGCCAGCCGCCGCTATCGTCACTGCCAGTAGCAGAATGATAGTCGGAACAAACTGGCTCCAGGCAGCGCGAATCCACCCCCGGGGCTGCTTGAGGCCCCCCTCATAGGTAGCAAGCAGATTATCGTACCCAAACGCGTAGATACTGCCACCCAGGTAGACGCTGAACAATACCAGGATGGTGATATCCAGATTGACCGGAGCCACCAACCCAAAAATAGCCAAGCCCGCCACCAGACATAGTGTCATCTGCTCGCGGCGATTCTGCATAAAGCATAGACCAGCCATGCCCCAGCCAATCAATATAGCCAGAGTGGTATTGGATTCGGCGATTGCCTCAGTGGGATAAAGCAGATGAACCAAATCCAGGTCTACCCAGCGAATGACGAAGACGCACAGTGCCCCAACGATGATCGCCAAACCCAGAAACCCAACCGAGATATTCTTTGTTCTGGTCAGAAAGCTGCTCAGCAAGCCGACTGTTATGGTCAAGCACAGAGCTGTTTCATACCGCGGGGCGGATATGCTACTGCCGATGGCGGCTGCTGCAGCGATACAGGCCACAAATAGTCCAACAAATAGCGGCAGCCGACTCCATTTTTCTTGTCGCTTAGACTGCCGCACGCTGCCACCCCTGGAAGTTGGCGCCCAGCTCAATATCACCACGGATTAGATAAGCGTAGCAATTACTGCGGCGCAGAGCCTGCACAAAACCGTCGTATAATTGGACAGATTCATAAGAGGCCGTCGCAGAGTGGAACGTCGGCGCCGCCAGTACGAACCAGTTCACTGCATTGCCCCACGAACGGAGGGTCGC
>JALGTS010000194.1 GCA_029821255.1 Candidatus Zipacnadia bacterium | reverse complement strand
ACACAGCGGCGCGTATTGAGGAGATGAATAAAGAATTAGGCACCACCTTCATTATCAGCCAGACTACTGCCGACGGACTGGAGGCGCTTTTTGAGCTGCGTGAGATGGGCGAACTATCTGTCCGGGGACGTACTCAGCCGATTGAGGTATATGAAGTAGTAGGCGCGAAATCAGGTAGTCAGCGTTGAGAGGAGGCGGTCCCTGTGGTTGAGGCTTTGCGCAGTATATTTGGCAAGAAAAAGAAGCCCAAAACCCAGACCGAAGAGGAGCTGTTGGCGGAGGCCTTTGCTGCTGTGAAAAGGGATCAAGAGCGGAAGGCCCGTGTGCGTCGCCGTAAGTACCGCCGGTGGTGGCCGGAATGGTTGGATCGACGTGTGGCTATTGGGCTTGCTATTGTTCTTTTCGCAATCATTGCTGATGGTGTGCGCCGGGAGGACCAGGAGTTCTATGCTACGGTCACCAAGGTCTATGGCCGTGTGTATGTGCAAAGCAGCCCCGACGCAGCGGGCAAGCCATTGGAGGTGGGGGCCAGGCTGGCTGATCGCAACGTGGTGCAGACCGACAGTGGCTCCAGCGTTGTCTTGGAGTTCCCTGATGGCAGTGTGATTACTGTGGCTCCTGAATCCCGCCTGGTGGTGAAGATGATTGAGTACAGTCGGGGAGGCACCTGGCGAGGAAGGTCTTTTCTCTTGAATGTAGGACAGGTCTGGGCACGAGTTTCGCCTCGTTTTGGCAAGGACTCTGAGATGCGAGTCTATACCCCCTCCTCGGTGGCGGCAGTGCGCGGTACGACCTTTTCAGTCTATCAGCCCTCAGCAACTGGTAGCAGCAGCATTCAATGCGCAGCGGGTATGATTAGTGCTATCGGCTTTCGGGGGGCCCCCGTTATAGTCCCTGCCAATACAGTGGCCACCGTCCCGCTGGGGGGGCCGCCGGGGCGTCTATTGAGCCTCACCCCCAACCAATGGGGTTCTTTCAATCAGATGGACCTCACTAAGCCGATTCCGCCGGAATACTGGCTCAAGACCTTTGAACTGACCATCACGCAGCTGCTTGATGCTCCACTGACTATCCTGGGTATTGGTAAGTGCAGTTGGGGGGTAGGTAGCGCCGACTTCGCCCGCCGCGCTGCTACATTGGAGGGACTACGATTACTGCACCAGCATTTGGAAGGAGACATTACCTATCCGCAATACGTAAATCCTGCCACGTTAGAGCAATTGAATATTCCATATGAGCATGCGCAACGGATCCTGTCGGTATTCCACGGAGATGCTCTGGAGCTGTATCGCCCGCTGGCAGATGGCCGGGGCTTCATCATATTTGTGCGCAGCCGCGACAAGGGTCGTACCCCCTATAAACTGACTACCTACGGTCCCCAGCGGGCCCAAGAAGGTGAAATAAACAGATATTGGTACTACTAATCATACGAAATTAGGCACTATGTTCAAAGCAAGCCAGCACTGTGGCTGTTGGTAGACGGTCGCGGGTAGTAGGTTAGGTCATCACTTATCCTGAATCTGATTTTGGGGTGAAATAGATGCTTGACCGGCGATCGGACAGGGAAATACAATATGAGCTTGAGCAGGCCAGGGCGACACGGCTCGGTCAGATAGCTACAGCCAGCCGAGAGATACTCGAGGGCCTGCGAACTTACGCTCGTCTCGTGGAGCTTTTGGTAGTTATCAGCATCATCTCCACAGTTGCTGCCTTCCTGTGGCCGAGGTTCCTACAGGCCAGGGACGCTGCCTATGTAACTACTTGCTTGGAGAAGCTCAATGAACTGGGTCTCGCTATGGAGATGTATCGCATAGACTACGATGCGTACCCTCCGCCAGAAAAATGGCATGTTGCTCTGGACAAGCACATGGGCGTTGTTGGTGAAGGTGTAAATCCCTTTAAGTGCCGGCTTGATCGTTCACCAGAGCCAACCTCCTATTTCTATGTGCCCCGCTCGGTGTTGCCGCCTCGCCAGAGAGAATGGTCGCTCACCGAAATTCCCATGCTGGTAGATGAGTTGTATCATCCTACCAAGACTACGGTACTTTGGTATGATGGCCACCAGACTGCCGTGGACAAACTTGATTGGCTCAAGATGCGACGGGAGAAGTACCAGATAAAGCGCGATCCGGAGCATCCAGAGTGGTTCTTCTTTGTGCCCAGCCCGGCTCCGATGTCTGAGCGGCAGACTCAACCCTAAGGGCACTCGTGGCTGTTGACCGCTAATATAGGCCAGGGCGAGATCTTTTTGCAGGAAGCAGCCTGTTTACACCTTCTGCAGTACAGCTATCCTAAAATAAAACCCGGTTGGATTGCCTCCTCAGAAGCCATTGGGGAGGTTAGTTTGGTTCAATGGGCGAATTTCGCTATGGTTGTGAGGTTGTCTGGCAAGGTGGGTTGAGTAGTTATTTGCTTTGGTGCTGGCACGGGGAGGTGCTGGCAGAGCTTGGCTGGGCCAGTTTCCGATCGAATTGCATATGTAGTAGATACCTTTCCAGCGCCCGTGGAGAGCAGTACTATGCGGCAAATCTCGGCGCTGGAGCGGCAGGGCTTTGTGATTGTCCCTCTGGCCTTGCACCGGGATTGTGCCAGGGTCATACCAGAGATAGAAGGGCAGTTTGGTGAACGCGTGATCTACGCTCCACCGACTTTTTTGTTGCGCTGTGCGCTCAGCCAGCTCGTTGCTCTACTGTGCTATCCTGGTGGCTACCTGTTGGCTCTGCGCCTGGCGTTGGGCCGCATCTTCAGTTACCCCCGGCAGGCAAGGGAGGTATTGGCGAGTCTGCTGTGGGCTGGGGTTTTTGCTGTGCGTATGAGCCGGCGGATAAGGCATATTCATGCTCATCTCGCGGGTACTACCACTACTGTCGCCTGGTTGTTAGCTGTGATCACCGGTCGTAGTTACAGCTTTGCGATTAGTGTTGAAGATATTTTTGGTGACGAAATCCTCGCCCTTGGTCTGAAAATAGCAGAGGCGGAGTTCGTCATCGCCGATACAGAGTACACGCGACGGTGGCTTATGAGCCGGCATCGCTTAGTTGCCGAAGGCAAGCTTCACCTGCTCTACAATGGCATAGACCCCCGCGAGTTTGATCCGATTGATCGTCCGCCTGGCCGACCGCCGGTGATAATGTCGGTGGGTGAACTGGTGGAAAAGAAAGGCTTTTCGTATCTGCTTCAAGCGGCTAGCATCGTCCAATCGCGGGACGCTGAGTTTCGCCTGGTGATCGTTGGCGATGGGCCAATGCGCGAGGATTTGATGCGCACAGCTGCGGGGCTGCAACTCCGCGAACGGGTGGAGTTTGTGGGGCAGCTACCGCCCCAGCAGGTGCGCCGACTCTACCAGGAGGCTGACGTCTTCGTACTTGCCTCGGTAGTTGCCG
>JALGTS010000193.1 GCA_029821255.1 Candidatus Zipacnadia bacterium | reverse complement strand
TGAAGGAACTAACAAGAGCACCCGGCAGGACTACCACTTCCGGATCTACTACCTGCAGAGGCCCACTGCCGGCAGCCGACGCAACGAAGCATTTCTGGAGCGGGTCAGCGAGCTGTTCAGTCTGCTGAGCCGCGACATCTACCTCGGCGGGACCTGCTGGTATGCCCAGATTATCCGGCTTGATCCCGACCCGCCGGTGCACCAACACCTGGCTGAGCAGGGCTTGAGCGTTGATGTGGCCGAGATTGAGTTGCTGGCCCGCCGGTTACAGACCATTATTGATTAGCAAAAAACGGCAAACGGACTTTGCGGCAAAAACTTTTACACTTGAACAGTACGATACTGCACTGTCATCTTTAGCAGCAATCGCCCCGACAGCAAGTTGCACCGAACTTTCGACTATCACCAGCGGACGATCCTGTCCGTATCACTAAGGTGGTGCCCAATATGCCAGTCGCACTTTCTCATCAAGGAGCCTTCGGTTTTGCCCTGCAGTCCACTAAGGGCAGCTTTGTCCAGCCGGATACCTGGCTGCCGCTCATTGAACAGGGCGGGGGGGCAGCCGATAGCCTCCAATTCCAGCATAACTATGTGCCCCTGGACCTTGCCGATGTCAACGCCTACCAAAGCAAATACTTCTCGGCAGGGCAGTGGGCCGAAGGCCACTTGCGCTTCCCCTTAATTCCTGGTGTAGTGGCGAACCTGTTCTCGTGGATTCAGGATCGCAACAGCTACAACCAGGGCCAATGGGCCTCCGTGGTAGTAGACTGTATCCACGAGATCAAGCAGCTCACTGACGTGAAGGTGGCGCGGGCTACCTTTGACCTGATCAAGGGTGAGCCAGTCATCTGCACGCTGGACGTGGCCGGCCTGAAGATGGCATCCGGATCCGTGCCCACGCCGAATATACCCACAGCCGCCCCCTATATCTTTCAGGAGGCTACGGTAGAGCTGGCCACCGGCGGCGGAGGCCTGGCCGAGGATATCAACTGCGAGAAGATGCGTATCGTGGTGGATACCGCGTTGGAGGATATTGACGAGGGCCTCCGCCTGGCCGCCACTGCCGAGCCGATACAACTCTACAACCTGGCCGGCGTGCGCTGCTGGGGTGCCTTCAGCCGCGACTTTGTGGACAATGCAGTGTACGCTGATTTTGCCAGTGGCACCGAAGCAGCCCTGACCGTGACACTACAGCGTGGCACAGCCACCGCCGAGCTGCAACTGCCCCGCATTCTGTATACGGCTGATGATCTGGGCTTGCCCGGCTCACACCGCCAGCGCATCGTGGAGAAGGTGGACTTCCTGGCGCTGGGCAGCACCGACGGTCTCACCCCGCCGATAACGCTCGTCTAATCAGCCTACGCCGACAGCTTTCCAGGAGGCCTACCGTGAGCGAACGAGATAAGCTTGCCGCTTGGATAATCAGCGCTGCCGGGCCAGAATGCACTCACTGTTTTGAAGCCCCCATTGAGGTGCCTGGCTGGGACAAGCCACCCTGGGTGGAACTGCGCGCGCTGAGTCAGCGGGAACAGTTGGAGCGGGAGAGCCAGGGCATCCGCGACGAATACCATCTGGACGACAGCGGCTGTGTGGATAGCATTGAGCGGAATTACGATCTGGTGGCGGTGACTGCCTATGACTATGAGCACTGCCTGGTGGATTTCTGTCTGCCTCGGGAAAATGATGATGGTGAGATAGTGCCTTGGCGCAAGCCGAATAACTTCCGTGCTGCGCAGTTGCTGGACAACCTGCCACCGGCCCTCGCGCAATGGCTTAGCGAGTTGATCGAGCAGGTCAATATGCGTGACCCTACCGGCCAGCAGGTACTCGGGGCGGTAAAAAAAATCTGAACGCCGCCGCCCGCCGCATAGACCAAGGTTTCACCGTCTCTATGACCGACTTCCTATCATAGCCTTCAGAGCCTGCCGGAACTGAGCAGCTTCGCGAAGGACACGATTTTTGCAACCAGGGCCAACTGAGTAAGTTGCTGTCCCGCCGGCAAACAAGCTTACCGCACAGTGATAAGCCTACAAATTCGACCCGTCTGCTGGTCGCTAAACTCACGGCAGCAGTGCTGGATGAAGTGCAGATGTTTGAGTATACCGGCTTGTTGCCGGGCGGTAGTTGGTCGCAGCAGCCGGCCTGGCGCTGTGAATTGTGGCGGAGCTACTGGCAGATACAGCTATCCGAACAATACTGGCTTAACTGCAACCCCCGAGGGATTATGGGTCATGAATGAGAGTTTTCAACATATACAACCAGGCCCGGCCGGGCTGAGCGGACACTGGCCCGCTATCCGCCGCTTTCCTCGCCTGCCGTGGTGGCTGGGGCAAATTTTGCCTGTACCGCGCTCTGGCGCGGCGTCGCCCGGCAGACGAGGTGCTCCTCTCCCCCGCCCACTGGCGCCGGTCGCTCCGCAAGTTGACCGATCCCCTCCCGTCGGTAGCTTGCCCGACCGGCCGCCAGGCCGGGGAGACGAACGGCAGAGGATAGAGGCGAGAGGCGGGAGGCGGGAAAGGCACCACAGCACTGTGGTCAATAGTCAAGTAAGTGCCAGAAGCCACCGCATTCCGCTGCCAACAGCTTCTATGCACCCGGCCAACAGCATCCTGCCGCTGTCGCCTGTGCCACCAGTCGCGCGGGCGTGGCGCAGTATCCCGCCCGTGAGGAGCACAGCCCTCTACCAGCCGGCGGACGCTCAACCGCTGCTGGCTCGTTCCGAGTTGATGGGCCAGGCGGTGAGCGGCGCAGTTGCCCCATTGCAGCCGCCCCGCCCGCGAGTTGAGCTGAGGGAGGACGGGCACCGGGAATACAGTATTGACCTGGCCCGATAACAGTAGGCTGCATTGCCAGGCACTGCAAACTCAACTCACACAATGGCCGACATTCCTGCTGCCTCCCTGGGCAGCCTTTTTTCGCTGGGTGAGTTTCACCAATGGCACTTGTCAATCCAGGATTAGCTGACCGGCTGGAGTCAACGATAAATGCAGTGCGCGGCAAAGAGGCGGCAGCACGTGACAACCCCCATCCGCTGGGCCTGTACAAGGCGCTCGTCAGCTACGCGCTGCTGATGATTATCGCCTTGCTGTGGCGACCCGAGGGCACTAACGCACTGGACTACGACGACGCTCAGCGCACCGGCGACGAGAACTTCTTCAAGCAGAAAGCAGTTCGCCTACTATCCTGGTATCTGAGCCTGCTCAGCCAGGAGCCGGTGCGCACCTGGCCGGAGGTAGACACACTGGTTCAGTGCCTGGATGATCTGACCACCAGCGAAGAGACTGCCTGGCCGCTGCATATCATTGAGTTGGGGGGGCGACGCGGGATAGCTGTTGACCGTAAGCTGGTCGCGGGCGGGTCGGCCGAGTTTGAGACACCCGATGGCACAA
>JALGTS010000192.1 GCA_029821255.1 Candidatus Zipacnadia bacterium | reverse complement strand
GCCAAATGTGAGCTTTCTACAACGCTGCAGACCAACATTAGCCTGCCCTTTATTACCTCGGTAGAGGGCGAAGGTCCCAAGCACCTGGAGATGACTATCACTCGTGCCAAGTTGGAGGAGCTAATTGATGACTTAGTAAGGAAGACCGAGGTTGCGGTGAAAGACGCTATGGACGAGGCTGGTGTCAGCAAAGGGGAACTTGACGAGGTTATCCTCGTGGGTGGCTCCACACGTATTCCGATGGTGCAGCAATTGGTCAGGCAGTTGACTGGCTGTGAGCCGCGCAAGGATATCAATCCTGACGAGGTAGTTGCCTGCGGTGCAGCCATTCAGGCGGCGGTGCTCACCAACGAGGCTCAGGACATCGTATTGATGGACGTCACCCCGCTCAGCCTGGGTGTCGAGACACTGGGCGACGTTATGGATACGGTGATTCCGCGCAATACCAATATCCCCACCCAAGAGTCGCGTATATACTCGACGGCATCAGATATGCAGACCAGTGTGGAGATCAATGTTCTGCAGGGCGAGCGGGCACGAGCCAGTCAGAATAAGTCACTAGGCCGCTTCCATCTGACCGGCATTCCGCCTGCGCCTCGTGGCGTACCCCAGATTGAAGTGACTTTCGATATTGACGCCAACGGTATCCTCCACGTCAGCGCTAAGGACAAAGCTACCGGCAAGGAGCAAGATATTACCATTACCGGTTCGGGTCAGCTCTCCGACGAGCAGGTCCGGGAGATGGTGGAAGAGGCCAAGCGCCATGCCCAGGAGGATGAGGCATTCCGTAAGTTGGCTGAGGCCCGCAACCAGGGGGATCAGTTAGCCTATCAGCTTGAACAGACACTTAAGGATCTTGGTGATAAGGTCTCAGAAAACGATGCGCAGAACATTCGCAGCAAGATTGAGGCGTTGCGCGAGGCCACCAAGGGTGATGATGCTGAGGCCATCCGCCGGGCCATTGATGAGGCCAATCAGGCTTTCGCTGCGGTCTCCCAACAGATGTATGAGCAAGCCGCTGCTGCCCAACAGCAGGCCCAGCAGGCTGAGGGCACAAGCGGCGGCCCAGCCGGGACTGGTACTGGCGAGAGCGGTAAAGATGACGTCATTGATGCTGAATTTGAAGCGACTGACGAAGAATAGTAGGCAAGGAGCCGGGGCAAGTTAGCCCCTCGCAACTGTTTTCGGGCGAGGTCCACATGATCGTTATGTCCTGCATGGGCGCAGTGGACCGAGCAGATAATGGGATGCTAATGAGATGAGGCCAGATGTTGACTTCTACGAGGTACTTGGTGTTGACCGCAACGCCTCGCAGCAAGAGATAAGAAAAGCCTATCGTAGGTTAGCCCGCAAGTATCATCCGGACGTCAATCCGGGTGATAAAGCGGCTGAGCAGAAGTACAAGGAAATAAGCCAGGCCTATGAGGTACTGTCCAATCCGGAGAAGCGCAAGCAGTATGATCGCTTCGGGCGGCAATGGCAGCAGGCCCAAGCTGCGGGGCAGCCTGGTGCTCAGGACTTCCGTACTTTCGTCTATCAGTATGGCGGCCCGGGCACCTTTGCTGATATCTTCGGCGACATCTTCGGCGATATCGGCTTTGACATAGGCCGACGCCGCAGCCGCCAAGCGCAGCGCCAGCCGCAGCGTGGTCAGGATATTTACCACCAGATACCGGTTACTTTCGCGGAGGCGATGCGGGGTGCTAACAAGACTCTCACGCTAACTATCGCTGACCGCTGCCCGGAATGTGACGGGCTGGGTGGCAAGGCTGAGACCTGTCCGACTTGTGGTGGCAGCGGCGTCAGCCAGCAAGGCGGTGGGATCTTTGGGTTTGCCTCGGCTTGCCCACAGTGCCAGGGTTCGGGCGAGGTGATCACCGAGACCTGTCCACGGTGCCGGGGTGGTGGTGAGATAACTCGTACCCGGAATATCAGTGTCAAGATTCCGCCCGGGGTGAAGTCCGGTCACAAGCTGCGCTTGGCTGGTGAAGGGGGGCGTGGCTTTAGAGGTGGGCCTAATGGTGATTTGATCCTGGAAGTTGAAGTCCAGAAGCATGACTTTTTCCAGCGTGATGGTGATGACATTACTATTGAAGTCCCGATAACCTTTATTGAAGCTGTCCAGGGAGCTACGGTTACCGTTCCCACGGTCAACGGGAAGGTGGAGCTAAAGATTCCACCAGGGACCAAGAGTGGCCAGAAGTTCCGCCTGCGGGGACAGGGAGCGCCCAAGCTGGGGAGCAATGACCGGGGCGACCAGTATGTGATTGTCAGCATCTCTGTGCCTAAGCGATTGACGCGCAAACAGCGTCAGCTTATTGAAGAATTGGCCGAGACCTGGCAGGAGAATCCACGGGCTAACTTGCCCCAGGGTTTATAAAAGGAGTGATCGCAGATGAGGATTGAAGCCAGTGACGAGCCACTGTATTACATAAGCGTGGCCGCCCGGCTAGTAGATTGTCATCCTCAGACGCTGCGTACTTACGAGCGGCAAGGGTTAATCCAGCCCGAGCGTTCCGATAGCAACGTTCGTCTTTACTCGGATGAAGACATTGAGCGGCTTCGCCAGATCAAACGCCTGACCCAGGAGCTGGGGGTCAATCTGGCTGGTGTGGAGATAATCCTGAATCTATTGGACCAAATTGAGGAGCTGCAGGCCAAGGTTGAGCGGCTGCAACGAGAGCTGGAGCAAGGGCCACTGCGCCTGAAGCCTGCGCCGCAGCCCGAGGTAAGGCGCGTTGAGGTGACGGTGGAAGAGAACCAAGAATAATGAAGCCACCCGAGCGCGAGGAATGGGTAGTAGTGGCCGAGTTTACTGCATTTGATGCGGGACTGACTGCTGACCTGGCGGTCTCCAAACTCCAGGGCAGCGGCATTCCTGCTCAGCGTATGCCCACCGGTAGCATAACAGGTGCCTTCGGCACGGGCATGTTGCCCTCAGAGCTAATCAAGGTGATCGTGCCGCCCGAGTATGAAGACCGGGCGCGAGATATACTGGCCGAAAGTGAGCAGGAAGCGGACAACGAATAATGTTGCTGCAGGTTAAGGCGGTTGAGGAAACGGGCGGTCAGATCTATTGGATAGAATTGACTTTGTGATTAGATGAGACCATCGCGGGCAGGAGGGCCAATATGAGGGCAGCGGCTCCAGCACAGGCGGCCCCGAAGGCGAACGTCACGTGGCCGCCTAAATGATCCCAGAGCAGACCGCCGCCGATACTGCCCAGAAGCGAAAGCCCGGCGGCAAGGCCGTGGGCCGCCATAGCTCGCGAGGCCGGATTGACCGTAGCACTATGTAGGCCATAGAGCATAAGCCATGCCCACATCGCCGCCGGAGCGTCAATGACCGTCAAGGCGAGGCATAAGCCGGCAAACAGTCCGTAAGCGGCTGTCAATACGGTGCGGGCTCCAATCGCGTCAGCTAACCGGCCGGCCGGAAAAGCCGCCAGGGCATATGCGATGTTGTAGGCAAGGTATAGCAGCGGCACCAGTGATTCGGCGATTCCCACTTCGTGGGCACGCAACAGGAAGAAAGCATAGGTGAAGTTGCCGAGCGAA
>JALGTS010000191.1 GCA_029821255.1 Candidatus Zipacnadia bacterium | reverse complement strand
AACTATTTTCTCCTGGCAACTGCTGGGAAGAGTTGCCACAATCCCGCCTTCAGTAGGCCATTGGGTTGGCATCACAGAGCTACCGGCTGCTATTGTCCGAGACTGGGCCTCAGTCAGTAAGTCCAATGGTTTCCTTGGCAGCCTGGTCTGCTTCTTCTGCGGTATCATACCCCAGGAGATTACGACAGTCAATGTTTCCCACTATGCAGGCCTTACCCGCTACATATTGTTTAGTCTCCCCAATATCCATACACTGGGGTTGAATAGGATGCAGTCCCTCAAAACCCGCCTCCGGGAAATCGGCCAGAATCCACAGCTTCATAGAGTTAACAGTCCTTCTCCTTTACTTGTGCGAAACGACAGTGATCCGCTATCCCGACAATGTTGACTACCGGGTCGTCGCGGACAGTATATTTAGAGTGCGATCCAATAACCGCTTAGGTCTGGCCGGAGCCACCACCAAGTCGGTTAGGTGCAGAAACAGCCTGGCCGTAGTTGGTTGTTTGTCTTCAATATACCAAAAGGAGCGATAATGTGTGACATAGAAATAGACTAATTACACCACTGCGATACAAATGGGAAGCCCCTGTAAAACTGATAAGAGGCGGATTATTGCTCCGATATTCATTCATACGACTTTAGCCGAACGAAGCTTAATCAGTTGTTCGAATGATGAGCCTTGAATAATCAGGCCTGGCCGTCGGTACAGGTTACGTGTTGGCAACAAGGAAAAAGCCGGAGGAGACAGCTCTGTAATCAACGAAGGCTAAACAGATGACACCGTCTTATACTGACTACTTCAAGCTTGGAATCAATCATCACTTGCTGTTCCCAGCAGTTACCAATGATTGGGACCTACACGAGCAAACGCTGACAAAACTGGCCCAGACGGAGATTTTTGAGGTATTGGACCTGTTCTTACCCATGGAGGCCGAACGGCAGCGCCGTGAGCTTGACATTATATGGGCCTCCGGCAAGGAAGTCGTGTATAACTGCCCCTTACTGGGCCTGGAGCCGGGGATGGATCCCAACAGCTCTGATCCTGAGATCCACGCATGCACTCTGCAATGCGCTTGTGCCCACTTGAAGGCTGCCCAGCGGGCCGGCGCTCGTAAAATGAACATCGCCAGTGGCCCCGATCCTGGGCCCTCGGAGCGCTCTGGTGCCAAAGCGTGCTTCGTTGAGTTTCTGTGCGAACTGGGTAGGGAGGCTGCTGAACGGGAGATAATGGTTCTCATTGAGCCGTTTGATCGTTCCATTGGCAAGAATCTGCTGATTGGGCCAACCGCTGAGGCTGCCGAGATTGTGGAATGTGTTCACCAAGAAGGCGTGGAGAGCGTTGGGCTGATGTTGGACATGGGCCATCTCCCCCTGCTGGATGAAAATATCTACCAGGCGTTTGAGCTTTCTGCACCATACTTGTATCATACCCACTTAGGTAGTTGCGTCAAGAGTGATCCCGAGAGCGAATTCTATGGTGATAAGCACCCACCGTGGGGGCTGAAGGATGGTGAATGTGATGTGCCGGAGATCGTGGAGTTCTTTGATGGTGCTTTCGCGGTAGGTTATCTACGCTGTGGCCATCGGGCCACGGTAACCCTGGAAATGCAGCCCTATCCTAGTCTCAGTGCTGAGGAAAGTATTGATATCTGGCTGGAGAAGCTCAACGAAGCCTGGGCCTTGTACTGGGAGCAGGATAGACCCACCAACGGTGCAGAGGATCAACAGTATAGCTGCACGCCATAGGGACTGTGGTTCACGAACCGAGAACAGCCGGTGTCTGGTAGGCAGTAACCAACGGAATGATATGACATTATAGTTGGGAAGTTTGGGGAACTTTTGTACGCGATTTGGTAGCTGCTAACTATATTTGGCAATTGCTCCAAAAGGATGCCTATTAGTAGGAGACCGCAGATGCAAGGATTAGTCTGTCGTGAATGTCGCCCGGAAGATACAGCGGATGTCTTAGAGGTACGGAATCCCATATTTGGTCCTCTCAGCGAGGAGGACTGGGACCGCTACTACCCCCGAATGACAGCAGGGCTGGCCTACCTGGATGGAGAGCCGGTGGGAGCTATTCCTCTGGATCAGCGCGATTTTATGGTTGCTCCGCAGGTCAGCGTACCGGTGGCGTTTGAGAATGCCGTCGGCGTGAAGGAAGAGTACCGCAGCCGGGGGATAGGCACGGCGATAATTAAAGCAGCTCGTCAGTTTATGGCTGACCGTTGTGACCTGCTAATGGTCTATCGGGGCGGTGAGCGGAGTGCTGGATATCGGTTTTATCAGAAGAGTGGCCATCGGGACCTGTTGTACCTCACCCCGGTCCGCTGGGATCCGCCCTCGGGGCTGTCCAGCGACGCTGCATGTGCGGACATTGAGGTGCTCCACAACCACGAGGATGAGATACTCGCCGCATACCACTCGACTTATGCGTCTTACGGAGGACATGCTCCTCGCCGTCCTGGATACTGGCGCGAAGCGTTAGGTGGCCAGATTTTCGTAACTGTACCTACGGAGATATTGTTCTACCGCTATCCGGCCGATGGCGAAATTGCTGCCTACGGGGTTTTCGGGATTCCTCAACGCAGTGGTTACGAGGCGAATGTCCAAGTTTTGGAAATAGCCAGCGCAGCAGGAGAAAGTGGCGCTCGTCAAATATTGAGAGCTGCCGGAGCTGAAGCCTGTCAGCGCCAAGCCGCCGTAACTGATTATGTATCGGTGGATTATCCGTATCGGTATCTCTACCGGGATTTAGGGTTTGTGGAGCAGGGGCGGGGCTTGATAATTATGGGTCAAATCATAAATCCACAGCGGCTTTTTCGCCGAGTGTGTCGATTTCCCGAGCTTGTGGCCGACCTGAAGATCAATATCTGGACGCCCACCCAGGACTATGTACTATTTGAAGGACCGAAGGTTGAAAAGGAAATAACTCTGGAGGCCAAGGATATCATCATCGAACGGCTGCTGACTCGTCGTCTGGATGTAATGTCGGCATTCCACCACGATCTCCTGACCATTCGTAATGGCGATGAGGGTATAGCTGGGCGTATAGCAGCGGCGCTGCCCTTTAGCCCCTGGTGCCATCATCACTTAGACTGGATATGAGTGTGTAGCCTGAGGAGGCTGTTAATGGAGCGAAAAGACGAGATACGCAAACTATATCAGATGACCACCGAAGAGCTGGTCGCGGCGGCCCGAGGCCGCCTACAGGTAGTTGATGATCTACCCGGTCATTTTGCCCAATCCATAGCCGACGAGATCAAGGCTGCCAATGCTGCTGGGAAGGCGGCTCGTCTCATCTTGCCGGTTGGGCCGACAAAGCAGTATCCATTGCTGGTAGATATTATTCGGGATGAGCAGATAAGCCTGCAAAATTGCTATTTGTTCTTTATGGATGAGTATGCCGATGACC
>JALGTS010000190.1 GCA_029821255.1 Candidatus Zipacnadia bacterium | reverse complement strand
TACGTCGCCTAGACCCAAAGCGGGCTTATTGAGGGCAACTTCAAATACCCAGCCGATGAAGAGAAACAGCCCTCCTCCGACCAGCAGACCCACTATTGAGCGGGGCAAGTAGATAGTCAACTGTTGGGCGCCGATCCTCTGGACAAAGGGGATAGCCCAGTCGGCTCCCAGCGCGTACAAGTGGTAGCTGTCCAGGGCCAGACCGAATAGCGCCACCACCACGACGCATTGGTCTGGAATGATCATATGATCCAAATCTATGAAGAATATCACCAGCAGTGCCGCACACGCCGCAAATAGGCCTACTGCGTAGTATGGGGCAAAGCCCGATATGTACCAGGCCGCGACTGCCAGGCCTCCGGCAGCCGCTTCAACCAGCATATACCGGGGGCTGAAGGGAGACCCGCAATGCCGGCAGCGGCCTCGCAGGATAAAGTAGCTTAGTACCGGGATAAGGTCGATAAAGCCAAGAGGGGCGTTGCAGGCGCGGCAGTGAGAGCGCGGAGCCAACAAGGACTCTCCTTCAGGTAAGCGGTAGATAACTACATTAAGGAAGCTGCCGACGGTTGCACCTGTTAGAAACAAGATTAGATCAATTATCCAGGAAGTCGGCATTGCGAAGATATTGCACCCCGTAGGCTTGCCCAAAGAAAATACCCGTCTCTGGCGGACAGCTTGGGACTGGATTTCAGCGGTGCCCCAGGCCGACGGGAAATTACGAGTCAGGAACCAACCCGCCCCACTTATCAAATATGCATTGGCGCGGAGTTGGTGTTGACACCTCTACTATTGCGATAGCTGGCTAATGATGGAGACCAGTGGGAGGAACATTGAGATTACGATGAACCCTACCACTACTCCCAGCACAACGATCATAATCGGTTCAAGAGCCGATGCCAGACTGGCTAAAGCAGCGTCAACCTCCGCCTCGTAGAAGTCGGCTACCTTCTCAAGCATATCATCAAGCTGCCCGGTTTCCTCGCCAATTGTTACCATCTGCACGACCATAGGCGGGAACTGTTTGGAAGCAGCCAGGGGATCGGCGATGGTATCGCCCTGGCGGATGTTGGCACGAGCGGCCAGTACGGCGTCAGAGATCAGTTCATTAGTGATAGTCCCGGCAGTGGTCTCCATTGCCTGCAAGATCGGCACGCCGCTGCCTAACAAGGTAGCCAGAGTGCGCGCAAACCGGGCAATAGCTACCTTATGGATTAATCCTCCAAAGACGGGCACCCTCAGGGCAAGGGCATCCCATATTCGCTTGCCGGTCTTGGTTGCCTTGACGCGGTTGAACACAAATACCAGGCCCACAATGATGATGATTACCATCCACCACTTATGCATGATGAAGTCGCTGGCGCGCATCAGCATCAACGTTGGCAGCGGAAAGGAATCTTCTTTGAGGCCCAGATCCTTGAATACTTGAATGAACTGCGGCAGGATATAGGTGGTCAATAGCAAGACGATGCCAGTGGCGAAGATCAATACCAAGACGGGATAGGTCATCGCCGACTTGATCTTGCGCCGCAGCTCCATATCCTTTTCCACGAAAATTGCTAAGCGGTTTAGAGTCTCGTCCAGCACGCCACCAACCTCGCCGGCGCGCACCAAACCGATGGCCAACTCCGAGAAGGTCTTAGGGTATTTAGACATGGCTTGGCTGAGGCTGGCACCGCCTTCTAACTCGCTTTCAATGTCTCTGATGATGGTCTTAAGCCGGTAGCTGGAAGTTTGTTGTTCGAGAACGTCCAGGCAGCGAATCAGGGAGACACCTGCGTTGATCATGGTGGCAAATTGGCGGTAGAAGATAGACAGGTCTCTGAGCTTGACACGCCCCTGGAAGAGAACAATACCTCCCTTGCCCTTTTCCCGGGTGCCCTTTGCCGTCTTCTTTTCGCTCACGGTGGTTACAAATAGGCCCTTGCTGCGGAGCTGTTCAAGCAGTGCATCTTTGCTGGCCGCCTCCGCCATCTCTTTAATCTGGTGGCCGGCTCTGTCCCGCGCAACATATGTAAAAGTTGGCATGCTTGCCTCCTACTCTGCCTCCCCAGTCTTACGCAACTGGCAGTATGTGGTTATTATACCCGAGTGACGGATGATTATTACCTACACTAACTATTACCCACCGATGCTACCCGCCTACCATACTCAGCATCTTCTCCAATTCGGCGGGATTGTGCGACCGATTCATGGCTACCTCAAGTGTAATCAGGCCCTGCTGGTATAGATCGCGCAGCGCCTGGTCCATAGTCTGCATTCCCTGCTCAGCACTGGTCTGAATAATTGACGTCATCTGATGGGCCTTGTTTTCACGGATTAGGTTACGAATGGCTGACGTCGCAATCATTACCTCTACTGCCGCTATACGCCCGGGCTGGCCGGCTCGAGGCAGCAACTGCTGCGAGAGAATAGCTAAGAGGTTATTTGACAGCATCACGCGGATCTGTTCCTGCTGTGCGGGTGGGAAGACATCAATAGCCCGATCAACTGACTCGGCAGCGTTGTTCGTGTGCAGAGTTGCCAGCACCAGGTGGCCGGTTTCCGCTGCGGTGATAGCAAGCTGGATCGTTTCTAAGTCGCGCATCTCACCGACCAGCAGCACATCAGGGTCCTCACGCAAAGCCGAACGCAGGGCATTGGCGAAGCTGTGAGTATCTTGGCCTACTTCTCGCTGGTTGATTATGGATTTTTTGTGTGAGTGTAGATACTCAATGGGGTCTTCAATGGTGATTATATGCTCACCGCGCTCTTCGTTGATCTGGCCGATGATTGCCGCCTGGGTAGTAGATTTGCCGCTACCGGTCGGACCGGTAGTCAGCAGCAAACCGCGGCGCTTGCGGGCCAGTTCCTCAATCACTGGTGGGAGGCCTAATTCCCTGATTGTTGGTATGCGTGTGGGAATCAGACGGAAGGCGCCGGCAACATTACCTCGCTCACGGTAAACATTGACGCGGAACCGTGCGATCTTGCGCATAGCATACGAACAATCCAGCTCCATCTCCGTCTCAAACCGTTGAATCTGGTCATCCGAGAGGATGTCGTATATCATTCGTTGGGCCACTGGAGCAGTCAGGGGCTCGTAGCGGGCCATTTTAAGCTCGCCGTCAATCCTCAGTACTGGCGGTAGCCCTACGGCCAGGTGCAAGTCGGAGGCGTCGTTTTCGACGACCAGCTCCAACAACTCATCAATGTGTACATTCTCAATTGGCTTGCGCTTGCGCATAGCAGCAGGAGCCTTAATCTGTTCGGCCATTGAGTAGCTCTCCTATTGATAATGGGAACTCGGGAAGGAGCTTAGGCATAAGCTCCGGCTGTAGAGACAACGCGAGTGATTTCCTCAACCGTCGTGATCCCATTAACGACCTTTTCCAGCCCGTCTTCCCGTAATGTTGTCATCCCGGAGGCAATTGCTG
>JALGTS010000189.1 GCA_029821255.1 Candidatus Zipacnadia bacterium | reverse complement strand
CGGCAACTCACGACCATTGCGGATGTTCATAGAGATGTTACTCCTCCCATCAGCGAAGGTAGCTTAGGCCTCTTCCCAGGTACGGCGGACGAACTCGGCGGCGGCGCGAACGCCCTCCGGGCCCTGCTGGCTGCCTTCTTCTATGCAGATCCAGCCGTCCCAGCCAGCGCGTTTCAGCACACTAAACAGATCAGTAAAGGGAACCAGACCGGTTCCTAATGAGACGTGGGTCAGTGTGCCGATGGTGGAGGTATCCGCTGCATGGACACTAACGACTCGCTCTACTACTTCTGCCAGTACCGGTACCGGATCGGTATCGTCTACCACTGTGTTAGCGGTGTCAAAGTTTATGCCCAGTCCGCAGCGGGCTGTTTCCCGAAAGATTGCTAGGAAGTTCTCAACATTCAAGGAGAAATCAGGTAGCTCCCAACAGCCCGGCTTGGCGTGGTTCTCAAAGACAGGGACTACCCCCCAATCCTGTGCGGCTTCCACCGCCCAGCAGAGGTTTTCGGCGGCCCAGCGGATGCCGTCAGCACGGGAGATGTCGGGATGAGCCTGGCCGGCGGTGACCCGGACCAGTTCTGCTCCCAAGCGGGCGGCTACCTCCATCTGTTCACTTAGTATATCCCGCTGCTTCTCGCGCTGTTCGGGGTCGGGATGGGTGAAATCTGGGTACGTGGTCACCATCTGCACCCGCATACCCTCAGCTTCAATCTCCTGGCGAGCCCGCGTAATCGCCTCCGGGCTGTGGTCAGGTACGAACAGAATGCTCAGATCAATAGCATCAAGGCCGGCATCCGCACCAATGCGAGCCCATTGCCTCAGTGTCATTTGCCCTGACGCAATCTCATCAAAGAAAGAGACTGGTAAGCAACTTATTCTTATAGCAGTTCTCCACAGACTACGGCAATATGCGTGGGAGTTGGCTTACTCTCAAACACCTTGAAGTTGCTATATTTCATAGGCTACCGCAGCTTTTACACCTTCCATAGCCCCAACTTTTCCCACTACTTATCCACACTTTTCAACGAATGAGCTCGCACTTTCCACAGGTTTTCCCCAATACTTTCCCCAAAAATAACCGAACAGCTGTTGACAACAAATTGCTCTAAGATCTCGCCAGAGAGCCTGGTTAGTTGCCTCTTAGCGTTGCTGTGCAGGCCTATTGTAGAAAAGAGCTTAGCTTCTGAGCAGGATCCTGCTGCCAGGCGAGAAGATTCACAAAAGCTTCTTCAGTAAGAGCAATCTCTTCGGCCCGTACGGCTGGATCAATGTAATCCAGCAGGTGGGCGATCTGTTGCTGGGGCTTATCGTTGAGTACCATCACACCCGCAATCCCGAGAGCCAGAGCGCGAGGTTGCCCACCAAAGCGCAGAACAAACTCGGCAGCTTTGCTGAGTCGCCCATCTTGGGACTGGATCATACGCATACTGTTGCGCGTGGCGCGGTCGGTAGTGTCTGCAAACAGCTCGCTGGTGATGCGTGCATAAAGGTCCTCGGCGAAGGCACTGTGGTCGGCATGGGTAAACACCTGATGATGGGCACTCACCAGTGCACCACCCACCTCCTCCCACATAGCCCGCCGCCCAACCCCGTCGAGCTCTGAATCCCGGCGGCACTCGTACATATAAGTATGCCCAGCCAGCTTGCCGAGCACGCCCAGCAGAGCATGGACACCATTGTGCGCATACAGCTTACGGTGATCCCAGGCCTCAAATTCTGCCTCCGATAGTATGTGCAAGCCTGCAAACTCGGGTACTGGCGCAGCTGCCGCGCTACCGTCTATGGGAAAAAGCTCATAGTCTTCAGCTACAATCACAGTATCAAGGCCGGGCGCGACGGGGGGCAGGTCTCGTTCGCCGGTGGTCAGCCGCTGGCACATTCGCGCCACTATTGTATTGACAAATTCAAACTTCCCCACCAACAGTTCTGGGTTGCTTATTGCCTGCTCGGTGGCCTCTCTTAAGGCAGCGGCCGCATCTTTATGGTTCTCGCAGCACAGAACGTTAAGCGGCTCGTGGGCAAAATCTACTGACTCAGCGGCTGCTGCCAGTAATTTACCGACCGCCGGAAACGCCCCGGCCCCGGCTGCCGTAAATACCAGATCGGCGGCAGCTATCGCCTTGGTTAGTTCCTGGTGGACGTTGGGACCGCTGAGGTCAATAGCGTTAAGCCCCGAAAGCTGAATTTGCTCGATCTGTGTTCCCACCTTGTTAAAGGTGATACTACCATGCCTGTTGATGGCGGCTACAAGGTCGGAGTCAATATCAGCCAAAGTTACCTGCCAGCCAGACCGGCATAACAACTCGCTCACAAAGCCCAGCCCGACTCCTCCAGCGCCTAAGATTACTGCTTCCACTACAGTACCTCCTCGGCAATTGACGGTGTTTCTGGCAGCTTGAACAATCATTACAACGGTTCGCCTTCAGGCCGAACAAATCCTGCCTTTATAGTGTGATACCAGGCAAAAGGAGGATAGAAGGCGAACAAATAGCCACCTATGCGATGACCCACTCTTCACGCCGAGAACAGCTAAGCCAGTTGACAACGCCCCCAGAGGCTTTTATACTTGTCCCCGGAGCTGAATTGGAGGGGTGGCCGAGCGGACGAAGGCGGCGGTCTTGAAAACCGCTGTGCCGTTAATGCGGCACCGGGGGTTCGAATCCCTCCCCCTCCGCCAGAGTTGAGATTGAGTTGCACCAAGCTGGGCTTGACATTAGCAGCAGCGCTGGGTACACTAATCAGAGCAAGGCAAGCTCTTTGGTGCCCCCATAGTCTAGTGGCCCAGGACGCCGGATTCTCAGTCCGGAAGCCGGGGTTCGACTCCCCGTGGGGGTACCATTTGACTTTATACGATAGGGCTAGCTTTGCACTATTCGGCTCGGCCTCACCCACCAGGGCATACAACAGTATGAAAATAGAGGGTTGGCCAGAAAAACTGAGCCGTGGCCTCAGCGCGCTGCTGGTTGTGCTACTGGCATCTGCGGCTCTCCCGCTTGCAGCAGATACACAGACAACCTCATCGGTCAGTCGTTATTTGGCTGCTCGCCAGCAGCTCGATCCCGTTGCTGACCTCCCCCCCCAGGCCTTGGCCAGTCTTGACCCCTCACTCGGTGGCACCATCCTGGAACTGCGCGGCGAGGTTGTTGCAGTTATCAGTCCCGGCTCAGAGGCCAGTGAACCACCGAGCGATTATCTGTTGCTGCAAACCGACTCTGGCATCACCGTAGCCCTGGACTATCCCCGCTCAGATATGGAACCAACAGTCGGACAACGCGTAGCTGCCCTGGCTAAAGTACCCGAAAATATTGAGGACCGGGGGCATCTGCAGGTCGAGCAGATCATCGCCGAGAGATATCTGCCGGGGGCTTCATCTACAGAGAAGGAACCGGGGGCTGAAGGGCCGTCACAATCA
>JALGTS010000188.1 GCA_029821255.1 Candidatus Zipacnadia bacterium | reverse complement strand
GTCATATTCTTACTTATTGTTACCGCAAGTAGCTACGCCGGTAACCGTGGTATTCTGATAACTCCCGACGAGGCCGGGGAGGTTGAGTATGTGGAGGATTTTACCACCCCCCGGGTCTTTCGTGATGCGTTCCTTGATAATGTCAGCACCGACTGCTGGCGCAAAGGTGCCATTGTCAACTGGGGGCCGTATAGAAACCGAACCGTAACCTACCGATTCTATGGTGACCGGGTAATCACCCAAGCTGCTGTCGAAGTGCAGCAACAGGCCAACAGAAGAAACTTCGCGAGCCGAAATTCCTTATATTTGTCTGGCAATGGGTTGGATTGGACAATCGTAGCCAACAGTGGTGATCAGGAGGCTGACGCCAATGGCTGGCAGCGCGAACCACTGGCGGCGGGACCGCAACAGACCAGCGACTTCGTAGGCAACACCGAACTATGGGTCCGGATAGTGTTGGACAACTCCTCCGGCCTAAAGACCAACACTTCTTCTAACGTAGTCAGCCACCTGCGGGTCAGCTTGAAAGTGGGCAAGGAGCCAGGCCCGGCTGCTGATCCCCAGGCTGAACAGCGAGCGCTGTGGGGCCAACTGCGGGCTGAGGCTGGTTGGCGCAGCATTACCTTGGACTGCCATGATCCAGTCGGGCAACGTCCTCCCCACTATTACGAGGACAGTGATGGCTGGCTGCAGCCTTCCGGTGCTAACTCCCACCTCGCGCCCGACGAGACAAACGGTTTTATTGTGCAACGCGCTTATGTCGGAGATAGACGCTTACCGCTTTCTCTGGCCACATTTGTAAAGCTTCCAGGTGGTGCCGGACCACTTATGGCGCGTATCATTGTACGGTGCCGCAAAGAGTCCTCCCGGAAGATGAATGTTCTGTGGGATGGGACTATACTGGACACCTTTGATGTCGCCAGTTATTTTGATACAGATCGTTCATTTTTTGTCCGGATTCCGCCGCACCAACGAGCAGGAGTCCACGAGCTGCGCATCGCCGGCGCGGATTCAAAGGCAATCCTGGTCAGTGAGATTAGTCTGACCGGTCAAGGAGAGATATCCTGGGCCAAAAAGCCCGCTCTTCCATCTACCGGAGAATTAGAGGTGCTTAGCGCCTATTATATTCCTGATCCAGCGCCGCCACCAGCCTCGCAGGCTGTTGAAGGACGCCAGAAGACCCAGGAGGTTGGCCTAATCATCAGCGGGATGCAGCGGCTGTACAAAGAGCATAGTGACTTCGGTGCCGTACGCGTGATAGTGCGCAACAGCAGTAGCGTACCGGTTCGCATCAGCGATTTGCAACTTAACGGTAAGCCCGTTGAAGACAGTTACGTAGATTTCGTGGAGAGCGATTGGGACGCCCCTGGCGTGGTCTGGTATCGCATACGACCGCACACGCTGGCTCCCCATCAGTGCGCACAGGTCTACATCCGCTTCCGCCATCGTCCCGCAGGCGACCAGGCAACGGTGACCATCGGCTCAGAGAATGCCCCATCTATAAGGGTGGATATTCCCTACCGCCAGCCTGCGGTGATGATTGACTATGTGACTACCGATGAGTCAATGGACACTCTGTATGTATACGCACGGCGCTTTGCTGAGAAGCCAGGTAAGATTACCGGCCTGCTGCTGGACGGCCAGCCGGTGGGTGATGTAACAGTTTACGGGCCGGACTATCCGGGAAATGTGGCACTGGTGGTAGCGAAGCTACCGCGCCGTCTACGCCCGGGCTCCTACCATGTCATAGCCATCAAGCGACTGAACCGACCATTAATAGCAGCCCAGTTCCGCGTTTTACCCTTCTTCTTCCCGCGCAGCTCCATTCATGTACCTGTGGCGCTGTGCGCAGAAATGCACATGAACCTGGCGATGTGGTGGGAAAAGTCTTTGCAAACCTGCAGAAAGTACGGTTTGTACACAACACAGATTGGTGGTAACGTCTTTGACTTGCATCCGCGCGTTGCCTATGTGATGGGGCCTGACGAGCCTGATGCCCATGATAATCGCGGGGGCGGCTATGCCAGAGGTCTGGGATCTCACGCTCGGCGGCTAGCGCACTCCGGCTGGCAGGAGCTAATCGAGCGCTTTGCGCCGCAGGCAGCCACCTGGATTGTTATGAATGGCACTGTCCGGCCTCTTAACTGGTGCGTGTATGGGCAATTTGCCGACATCAGTTGCACTGATCCATACCCTGTTGTCTACTTTGGTGCGGATCATGCTTTCGTGCGCGAGAGTCTGTCATACGCCCGCCAATGCGGCGCCCCTAACCGCATGTACGCCTGCCTGGAGGCCTTTGGCTGGCGGGAAGGACCGGGAATACCCAGGGGAACGCCGCGGGGGCCAATTCCTGCCGAGTATCGGCAAAATGTGGTGCAAGCCCTTGGTGCCGGCACCAAGGGGTTAACTAGCTGGGTGTACTCCGCAGGCGCTGGTGGCTGGCAGATCAATGAAGCTGTTAAGCAGGAAATTGCCAAACTTAATGCTCTTATTGAGCACATCCAGAGCTACCTTCTGCTGGGCAGCCCTATTGATTTAGCCAGCAGTGACGCAGGGTTGGTACCTACTGGAGTAGTTGGAGGGGAAAAATGGCCCAAAGAGCGTGTCTGGGTAGGTAGCTTACTATGTGGCCCGGACACCATCGTGATAGCCGCCGCCAACCACATTCCGGCCAGCAAGCCCGAGCCTCCCGACATCGAGCCGGCCCGGGATGTTACTATCACCGTCAATCTACCCGACTTCCTCACAGAGGTGGAGGCATTTGAGGCCACGGCAGACGGCTTGGTACCCTTCGGTTGCAGCGTCGCTGCGGGCAAAGCCCAGCTACATCTGGACAGCATAGCATCGGGCCGAGTCTTTGTTCTACGCCGAGCGCGTGCCGAATAGAAGCAGAATCATTAGAAAACCACTGCGTTTTGTACTCAGCCTTATAATATGAGAATATGAGACCGTTGAGAAAGTCTTCTATGATTACCAGCAGTCGCTTCCATACCGAAACAGAGTCAAGAGGCTTAGATTTAAGTTTCAGATTAGTTTAGGCATCACTTCCTTACCGTTGCCACCTGGCCTGTCAGCAACGATTAGGTCAATTCCGGTAGCTGCGATGACGACATAATCTGCTTGGTTGCCAACTATAGGCCCAGGCGGGCCTTGCGGGTAGTTCTGCTAAGCGGTTGCTGAGTAGTTTGGCTACCTGCGCAACTATCTTGCCGCAGCAACCGATCCGTGCTAAGGTTTGCTACAATGCACTATGGTTGCCAACGAGCAAATATATCACTAGGGAGTGTTGTGAAAGTTACCTTCTTAGTATAACCGGGGGGGGCTTGCTGTCAAGGGGCGGCTATGATAGAGTAGTGACGAGCCTTGAGAACCTATGGTGGTGATTGGAACGATGCAGGGTGAACACAGCACGCAAAGCAGCTTCTTTGGT
>JALGTS010000187.1 GCA_029821255.1 Candidatus Zipacnadia bacterium | reverse complement strand
CAAGCTCTATCTGTTTGCTGGCAAATCCCTCCATGTGATGGATCTGCCGGTCCAGGACACCTATTCCACCTCCGGCACTGTGACCACAGAGCGCCTACTGCTGGCGAGCACGGAGCGTAATAGCTTGCTGCCCGATCAATGAGGCAACTCAGGCCTGGCACATTACCAAACAGGCCTTCGGCACCGGGCTGCGTTGACACTATTGGGGGCAGCGTGGTAGCATCTTTCTAAGGTACAGCCGTATTATCCCACCACAGTTCAAGTGAGGTTTATAATTATTATGACGCTGCGACTTGTCACTTTTCAGAAGCAGGATGCTAATGACGGGCGTGTTGGTGCTCTGACGGAAGACGGTATTGTGGACTTGAGCGCGCAGGCCGAGCAACAGCCAGCCAGCTTGCCCGACGAATGGGACAACTCCCTAATAACCGTACTCAGCCGAAATAGGTGGATAGAGTGGGCCAAACAGGTAGTGCAAAGCGCTAACGAACAGGATGTACTGAAGCGAGCTGCGGTTAAGTTGCTGCCGCCGGTACCACGCCCGGGCAAGCTGTTTTTGCTGGCCGGCAACTACCGTGAGCACTTGCGAGAGGCAGGTTCGTTCGGTTTTCAGAAAGAAGACGAGGAGTTCCCCGAAGAAGAGCCCCAGATCTTTATCAAACCTCCCATTGATACTCTAATCGGTGACGGCGAGCCAATTATCCTCTCGCGTAACCGCCGCTTCGTGGACTATGAGGCAGAAATGGCTATTATTATCGGCAAAACTGGCCGCTACATCCCGACGGGCCAGGCGTTGGACTATGTAGCCGGGATCACTGCCTTTAACGACGTCTCCGAGCGGGAATGGGGCAAAAACCGCGAGCAGATGACCGAGCGAGAAAAGTTTTTTGCCTGGCTGAACGGCAAATGGTTTGACAGCTTTGCCCCGATGGGTCCCTGTGCCGTGCCGATGGCCGACGTGCCTGATATCCACAATCTGGAAATTACGCTTCGCCTAAATGGCGAGACAAAGCAGAATAGCAATACCGCGCTGATGATATTTGGCGTACCCCAGATTATCGCCTACATCTCCAGCATCTGCACGCTGCGACCCGGCGACATTATTGCCACCGGAACACCGGAGGGAATCGGGCATGCTCAAGGCATCAAGTTAGAGGACCGAGATATAGTAGAAGTGGAACTGGAGCTGGTCGGGACCCTGACTAACCCCGTACATACCGAAGCGTAGCACCGCCGCAGCCGTAGGTTTCGGAAAATGCAGGTAGAATAGCAATGGGTATATACTTGCCAACTGCCGCAGTCGGCAATGGACGGATATTAGTAACACTGGGCGGCGCCGGGGAGATAATGGCCTTCTTCTACCCCCGTATTGACTTTGCCCAGAACATACACGAATGTCTGCCGGCTGTTTATGTCGGTGAGCCTGGTCACGGCCTGTTGAGTTGGACCTTTGAGCACAGATGGCACCGCCAACAACACTACTTACCCCAGACTAATGTCTTAATCACCGAACTGAAATTGGCCACACCACCGCTGGAACTGACCTTCCAGGATTTCTGCCCCCCCGATACTGATGCCTTGGTGCGCACGGTAACTGTCACAAATCTGGGTGATGGGACCTTCCATGGCGCCTTTCTTCACTACTTTGACCTAAACCTGGGGGAAGTTGCTCTCAAGCAGGCTGTTCGGTATGTTCCGGACGAAGGCTACATCATCCAGTATTTCCGTGATGTAGTACTGACCGTGGGGGGTACACCGCCCGACATGTGGCGCTGTGGCAAATCCATTGACCAACAGTCTCCCAGCAGTGCCAAACACGATCTGTACGACGGACATCTGAACGGCCAGCCCGAGGACATTGGGCAGGTTGACTTCGCGGTGGGTTATCATCTGCAACTGGCGCCGGGTCAAGGGCAGGAAATCCAGATTCTGATGTCAGCGGCACAAAGCTCCGAGCGCAGCTCGCAGCATTTCCGGAAGCTGTACGCGCGCGGTGTACCGGAACTGAGGGATGCCACGATACAACACAATCGCCGCTGGCTGGCCCGACGGCAAGCGGTCTCGGTCAGTGATAAACTGGCAGAGGCTTATGAGCGGGCATTACTGGCTCTGAGCATGCTGTATGACTTGCACGAAAAATGCTTCATTGCTGCCCCGGAGTTTGATCCTCACTACCTACACTGCGGCGGCTATGGTTACTGCTGGCCACGGGATGCAACTATGGCAGCCCTGGCTCTGCACCGGGCCGGATTCAGTGAGTACCTGGAGGGACAGGCGCAATGGTTGACGCGCACCCAACTTCCTTCTGGTCTCTGGGCCCAGCGTTACTGGACCGAGGGCAAGACTGCCGCCTCATGGTCGCTGCGCGAGGATTTTCATCAGCTTGACCAAAGTGCCTCAGCAGTACATCTGCTGGCCACTTGCCTGTTGGGGGTCCCCGAACAGAGACAGGAGGCAGAAGCCCAGAAATACTGGGAGGCTATACAGCGGGGCGCCGAGGTCTTGGTAGCCAGCGTAGATGACAACGGCTGGCATTATCCAGCTTGCGATCTGTGGGAGACCTACCGTGGCAGCTTTGTCTACACCGAGGCCGCCATCTACGCAGCACTCCAAACAGCAGCTTCTTGTGCCGAGGCAGTCGGCCACCAGCACCAGGCACAGCGCTGGAGAGCTGTCGCCGAACGAATCCAGCAGGCGGTCATCGCCGCATACAGCAATGGCTATTTCCCCCGTGGCCGCAACGACGGGGAAGATCCCATTGTAGATTCGTCCACCCTGGGCCTATTCGTGCCCTTCGGCCTACTGCAGGCTGACAATCCGGCCCATCGCGAGATGATCGAATCAAATCTAGCGACCATCCAAAAGCGCCTTACAGTTCAACTAAACAACGGAGAAGGCCTTCGCCGTTATGAAGGCGACGGGTATCTGGGAGGGGCTGTCGGCTGCGTCAATACACTATGGGCCGCCTGGGTGTGCCTGCGGCTGGCCCAAGACTACACAAACGACAACAGTAGTAACAAGGCCAATAAGTATAAGCAACAGGGGATAGACTACATCAACTTTGCTCTGGATCATACAACTGCGACCGGTCTTCTACCCGAGTTGATTGGCACCGAACCAGATACACCTTACTGGGCTGCGCCACATAGCTGGGCGTCAGGAGTGTTGATAGAGTGCATTCTGGCATTGGATGCTTTGCACTGTTAGCCCATTAATTATCAGCCAGCCGTTGCGATGGCATCAATACAGTTGTTCGCACCTCACAGATAGGTACTGGCAGAAGGCCCAGTGGCACTTTAAGAGAACCAAAATAATCAGCTGATCTCCTCTCTCCGACAGTTATGCAATGAAGTTACAGTAGTTGGGTTGACATATCTTCGGCAGGGGCGTATAATCTTTGTAAGATACTGTAAGAAGAGCCGACAGACGGCAATGG
>JALGTS010000186.1 GCA_029821255.1 Candidatus Zipacnadia bacterium | reverse complement strand
GCCCAGAATTCTCGAGGCTGTCCAAGCAAGAGTCGAGCAGACCCCATTCCCACCATCAGCGTCTTATCCGCCAGCACCAAAAGCCCACCTCCCTTTTCGGAGACGGGCTTCAGTAGACAAGGCAAAAGACCCCGGCGCGCGGAGACAAGACATAGAACCAATAAAGAAGTAAGAAGCACACAGCGGCTTTACTGCCACAATTAGAGCAGTGCTTACTTGTAAACACGTTACTCTATACTCTTTGCTGGGTTCCCCCCGCAGCGCGCTGAAGATCTCCGCTAGACTTGCTGGTGCAGCGTCCCATATTGAGTGCACAACAGATGCTGTGTAGTCTGGAGCTTCGCTGAATGTATTGTTGTCCCCTTTTGGCCTTACGGAGGAGAGGCAATTGAGGCCTTGATAATAGAACATATGTTTGATATAATGACAAGTCCTTGAGGGAGATTATGATGGGCACTTGGATTGCTTTTATTGATATTAAGAGGTTCTATGTTAGGGTCGATCACCAGTTACATCCGTCATTAGGCTTGCGACCGTTGGTGGTGGCTCACAATAGCCGAGTATTAGAAGCCTGCGGTCGGGCGGAAGCAGAGGGTGTCAGTAGCGGTATCCCTCTGCGGCAGGTGCGTTGCCTGTGCCCCCAAGCCGATATAGTCACTTTTAATCCCGATGACTGTCTGCCGTTGTACCGGCAGATTTGGGATATTGTGGCTGCTCATAGCCCGGTAGTAGAGCCGACAGATTTTCACTGCGGCTTTGCTGATATTAGCAAAGTGGTAACAAACCTCTGTAAGGCCAGAGAATGGCAGAACGAGGTCGGTAAGCAAATCCAGCAGCAGACCGATTTGCAGCCTTCTATCGGGATCGGACCGGGCAGGTTTGTGGCGCGGGTGGCAGCGGCTCACAATGCTGTATTAGCTGAAAAAGATGCCAAAGAATTTCTCGCCCCTCTTCGCCTGTCAAGTCTTGACTGGTTAGATGCGAAGCTGATAGAGGTTCTCCAGAAGCTGGGTGTGACCACGTTGGGCGAAGTGGCCCAGTTGGATAGGAATGTCCTAATTCAGCAAACGGGAATGGCCGGCAAGCAATTGCATGACTGGATAACCGGCAAAGATAACCAGCCAGTGCAGTCCCGGTACCCGCCTCCTATCGAGCGCGTCGCCCAAACCTTTGACATAGAAGACAGAGAACAAGTCATCGTCCAGGCCCTGAGCAAGCTGTGCGCGCAACTGGCCACCAGGCTGCAGGACACGGCCAGGCAGGCGCGGAGGCTAACGCTGCGAGTAGAGGATGGTACTGGTCACCAGGCACACACGCAACAATACAGCCGGCCTTTGCAAGAGGCGAGTCGACTATACCAGGCGGCGGAGCGACTATTGAAGCAACTGTGGCAAGGCCAGGCCGTGTTACAGATGGAGCTGGTGGCGGAAGATCTACAGCGGATTGATCCCCCTCAGTTGGGCCTGTGGAGTAGACGCCGCTCCGGGCAAGTTGAGCAAGCTATAGCGGCGGCTCGCAATCGCTATGGAGTACGGGCAATTATGAAGGCCTCCCAATTGGAAGATAAGCGGCGTTTTGCCCAGATGATTCTGAGTGGGGAGGGGAGGTTCAGTTGGTGAGGCAGCTACCGTTTGATGAGCCGGTAGTTAAAGGTAGCGAGCAACCTGAGCAGCTCCTGGTCGGGGGCTGCTGGCGAACGGTAGAAAACATCGCGGACCACTGGCGCGAGGCCGGGCGCTGGTGGGCAGGGGAAAGTCCACGCGATTTCTTTCTGGTAGAGGCTCAGCGGGGAGCATTCATAGTTTCTAAAAGCCCGGCGGGCTGGCAAATCGAGAGGCTGATAGATTGATGTTTGTTCACCTTCACCTGCATACTCCGTTTAGCTTCCTGGATGGCGTCAGCCGCATAAATGAACTGGTGCAGAGGGCCGCTGAGCTGGATATACCCGCCCTGGCCATGACTGACCACAATAACCTCAGCGGGGCGGTTCGCTTCCTTAAAGCTTGCTGTCAGGCCGGTATCAAGCCAATCATAGGTGCCGAAGTTACCGCAGAAAGTGGACATCACCTGACTCTATTAGCTAAGAGCCGCGCCGGTTATGCTAATCTGTGCCAACTGCTCAGCGCCGCCCATCTGGGCAATGAGCGGGGCCACCCCCGGGCTACTGACCAGATGCTGCACGAGCATGCCGGGGATATTATTGCGCTATCCGGCTGCTGGCATAGTGAAGTGTTTTCCTTGGCCTACGGACGGCGCTATCAGCAGACGGAAAAGGCTATTGAGGAATATCGGGACGTCTTTGGCCCGGACAATTTCTATATCGAACTGCAAGAAACCCTTTATCCCCGGCAACACGCCACCAACAAAGCTCTAACCGAGATAGCTGAAAAGCTCAAAGTCCCAGTAGTGGCCACGGGTAACGTCCACTACGTAGATAAATCCCACTTTCAGGTGCAAGATGTACTGACCTGCGTGCGGACCCTGACTACAGTAGACGAACCTCACCCGGAGCGCAAGATCAACGCCGAGTTCTACTTCAAGTCTCCCCGGCAAATGGCAGAGTTGTTCTCCTGGGCACCCCGAGCGCTGAGTAATACTCTCCGTATTGCTGAGCAATGCCAGGAATACGAGCTAAGTAGTAATAAGTATTTACCTCGCTTCGACACTGCTGGCGGCAAGCCTATGCAGTTGCTGCGTCGGCTTACCTATGAAGGTGCGCGAAGACGATATAAGCGGCTAAATGCAAAGATCAATCGGCGGCTGGCATACGAGCTGAGTGTAATCGAGAAATTGGGCTTTGCTGATTACTTTCTGGTGGCTTGGGATGTGGCTCAGGAGGCGCGACGGCGCGGAATCCGCTATGCGGGGCGGGGCAGTGCGGCGGACTCGGCAGTGGCCTATTGTCTGTATATCACTGATGTGGACGCGGTCGCCCGCGATCTGAGTTTTGAGCGCTTTATCAACCCCGAACGAGGCGATAATCTGCCTGATATTGATATAGACTTTGATGCCCGCTATCGGGATGACATTGCTGAGTACGTGACCAAAAAGTACGGTGAAGATAAAGTAGCCACAGTCTGCACCTTCCAAACTTATCATGCGCGGGGAGCCATCCGGGATATCGCCAAAGTGCTGGGCTTCCCTCCCGCAGAGATTGACGGGCTGGCGCAGCTGATGCCCCATATAAGCGCTGCGAATATTGACGAGGCTTTCGAGAAATTCCCCGAGCCGCGCGACAGCCAACTACCGCTCTACAAATATCGTCAGCTCTTTGCGCTATGCTCGCAAGCCGCCGGCCTCCCCCGGCACATTGGCACCCACCTGGGCGGAGTAATAATCAGCGGCCAACCTCTGAACACCGTCTCTCCTATACAGGAGGCCGCCAAGGGTTGCCGTCTCATTCAGTTTGATAAAGTTGACGTGGAAGACCTGGGCCTGCTCAAGCTGGACCTGCTATCGCTACGGATGATGTC
>JALGTS010000185.1 GCA_029821255.1 Candidatus Zipacnadia bacterium | reverse complement strand
GTCGCAGCCCAATTACGCCAGCGCGTACGACAGTGGATGATTGAGACCAATGACCCGCTTCTATACGGTGACATACCGCCGACCGCCAAGCAGCGCGAACGCCTGGAGACCGACGATACTCCAAACTAACCCACCGTATACCGCTATTCACTCCACACTACAGTGGCACGGGCTTCCAGCCGGTGTCTTCCAGGCAAGATGCCTGTGCCACTGAAAGCCAGACCAGCCGCACAACAAAAAAGCCCCGGGAACATAATAGCCCCGGGGCTTGATTATAGATTACAAGCAACTCAGTGAGCGGCTCAGGCCAAGTTGTAGAAGATTTCCCGGCCCAGGTACTGATTGGTCGCCACCACCAGGTCAGCAATGGTCGCATCGTCGGTCTCACCACTGCGGTGGGAGACTACTGCGGTCATATTCGCCCGTTGTGCCATCTCTATCGCTGCAAGCGTTTCGGTGAGCGTACCAATCTGATTAAGTTTAATCAGGATTGAGTTGATGGCCTGCTCTTTGATCGCACGTTGCAGGATACTGGTGTTGGTGACGGTCAAATCGTCACCGACTATCTGAACAGTATCACCCAACTTTGCGCACAGCTTCGGCCAGTTGGCCCAGTCATTCTCGTCCAGACCATCTTCAATGGAGACAATTGGGTACCGGCGACACAGCTCCGCGTAGTAGTCAATCATCTCCTCGGAGCTAAGCTCACGGCCCTCACCGGCCAACACGTACTTACCTTTTTGGTCATCAAAGAAGGAACTGGCCGCGGGGTCCAGAGCGATACAAATTTCGTCGCCTGGCTTGTAGCCCGCTTGTTCAATAGCCTCAACAATCACCCGGAGAGCTTCCTCATTGGAGCTTAGGTTGGGAGCAAACCCACCCTCATCACCGACGCCGGTGCTAAGCCCACGATCTTGCAAAACACCTTTAAGCGTATGATAGGTCTCGGCACACATCCGCAGAGCTTCGCGGAAGCTATCTGCGCCGAGGGGCATAATCATAAACTCCTGCAAGTCCACATTATTATCGGCGTGCTCACCGCCGTTGAGGATATTCATCATCGGCACCGGCAGCAGGTGGGCATTGACGCCGCCGATATAGTTGTACAGAGGTAACCCCAGCGCAGCCGCGGCGGCCTTACAGACGGCCAGCGAAACCCCCAAAATGGCATTCGCGCCCAGCTTGCTCTTGTTGGGGGTGCCATCCAACTCGCAAAGCAAATTATCTACAGCGACCTGCTCGGTGGCGTCCATCCCAACGACTTCGGGAGCAATTACCTCGTTAACGTTAGCCACCGCCTGGAGCACACCCTTGCCTCCGTAGCGATTCTCGTCGCCGTCGCGCAGCTCCACGGCTTCCTTTTCGCCGGTGGACGCTCCTGAGGGCACTGCTGCCCGGCCTACAACATCACAGAACAGGCCCACTTCAACTTCCACCGTCGGATTGCCTCGTGAATCTAAAATCTCCCGAGCATTGACAAACTCTATGGTAGTCACAATATCATCCTTTCTCTTGCTACGATGGGCACCTAACCTGCGGCCCGCAGGGACAGACGAGACGCCCGTCCTGCCGGCCACAGTTTCCTACACCTTCGCCTCCTTAGCGTGGGTTCTCCACCTGCGCTTGGGCGGCGGCCAGGCGGGCGATGGGCACCCGCAGCGGCGAACAGCTCACATAGTCCAGCCCTATCTCGTGACAGAAGGCCACCGAACGCGGCTCACCACCGTGCTCACCGCATATCCCCAGTTCCAGTTTTTCATTCGCGGCACGCCCTCGTTCCACGGCGATGCGCATCAACTCGCCCACACCATCGCGGTCAATGGACTCAAAGGGGCTGACTTCCACGATACGCTGGGTGATATAAGCGGGAATGAACTTACCCTCCACATCGTCACGGCTGAAGCCGAAGGTCATCTGGGTGAGATCATTGGTGCCGAAGCTAAAGAAATCGGCAATCCGGGCGATATCATCGGCTACCAGACAGGCGCGGGGAATCTCAATCATCGTACCAATCATATAGTCCAATTCCACGCCTTGTTCGTTCATCACCTGTTGGGCAACTTCTTCGCAGTAACCTCGGGTGATCTCCAGCTCGCCCAGGATGCCAACCAGCGGAATCATAACCTCAGGAACCGGGTTGTAGCCCTCCTTCTTAAGTTGGCAGGCGGCCTCAAAGATGGCCCGCACCTGCATCTTGTAGATCATCGGGAAGGTGACCCCGAGCCGGCAGCCCCGGTGGCCTAACATGGGGTTAAGCTCGTGGAGGTTGGCAGCGATCTCCCGAATTTCATCAGGTGTTTTATCGCTGACCGCGGCTGCTGCTTCAACGGCGTCATCATCTTTGGGCAGGAACTCGTGCAGCGGCGGGTCAAGCAGCCGGATGATAACAGGCAGCCCATCCATCGCCTTCAAGATGCCGTAGAAATCATCGCGTTGATAAGGCAGCAGAGCATCAGCCGCCTCGGTCATCGCCTCCTCCGAGTCGGAGAGAATCATCTTCTGGAAATTAAGCAAGCGGTCTTCGCCGAAGAACATATGCTCGGTGCGGGTCAAACCGATGCCCGCTGCCCCCAGTCTACGGGCCAGTGCCGCGTCTTCGGGGGTATCCGCATTGGTGCGCACGCCCAGCTTGCGGATCTTATCGGCCCAGGGCATAAACTCAGCAAAATACTGGTAGTCCTCAGACTGCTCCGGCTCCATCTCGCCGCGCAGTACCTGAATGATATCCGAGTCCACCGTAGCCACGTCACCCAGCATAACCTCGCCGGTCGTACCATCAATGGAGACATAGTCGCCCTCCTTGACAACCTGGCCATTGACCGTAAACTGTTTTTTATCATAGTCTATATCAATGGCGCTGCACCCAACTACGCAGGGCTTGCCCATCTGGCGGCCGACCACAGCCGCATGGGAGGTCTTGCCGCCCAGCATAGTCAGAATCCCCTGGGAGGCGGCCATACCCCGGATATCCTCCGGAGAAGTCTCATGGCGGACCAGAATCACGCGGTTGCCAGCCTGGGCTTCCTCGGTAGCACGCTCGGAAGTGAATACCACCTCACCAGCAGCGGCTCCCGGAGAGGCCGCCACCCCCATAGCCACTGCCGCCGGCTTGGCCTGGGGGTCAAATTGGCGGTGCAAGAGTTGATCCAACTGGTCGGGATCAACTATCATTACTGCTTCCTCTTCGGTGATAAGGCCCTCGCGAACCATATCCACCGCTATCTTGATAGCAGCACGTGCGGTACGCTTGCCGTCGCGAGTTTGCAGCATCCACAGCTTGCCCTGCTCAACAGTGAACTCAACATCCTGCATATTATGGTAGAACTGCTCAAGCTTCTTGCAAATACCTACAAACTCAGCATAGATCTCGGGCATACGTTGCTCCAGCTCGGAGATGGGCACGGGAGTGCGAATCCCGGCCACAACGTCCTCGCCCTGAGCATTCACCAAATAGTCACCGTAGATCTGTTTCTCCCCGGTGGCTGGGTCGCGCGTGAAAGCAACACCGGTGCCACTGTCCTCGCCCAGGTTGCCAAAGACCATAGTTTGCACATTGACCGCAGTGCCCAAGTTGTGGGGAATACCGTGCAACTCGCGGTAAGCAATTGCCCGATCATTGTCCCACGAAGAAAAGACCGCTCTGATGGCAGCAAATAGTTGCATCACCGGGTCGGTCGGAAAGTCCTCCCCCAACTGTTGCTTGTACACCTGCTTCTCGCACCGGACAACCTTTTTAAGCCCCTCGGGGGAGACCTCCACATCCTCAGTGACGCCTTCTTCCTTTTTGACCTCATCCAGGCACTCCTCAAACAGTTCCCGATCCAC
>JALGTS010000184.1 GCA_029821255.1 Candidatus Zipacnadia bacterium | reverse complement strand
TCCCAAACAAAGCGCTCGTCACCGGTCAACTTAACCAAACCTGCCGCTACCTCGTCGTTCATACCCAGAGTGAGCACAGTATCCATCATCCCAGGCATACTGAACTTCGCCCCCGAACGCACCGAGACCAGCAAGGGATTGTCCGGATTGCCGAATTCCTTGCCAACCCACTTCTCAAGCCGGTCCAGAGTTTCCAGTACCTCCTCTTCCAGACCTGCGGGCAACTCGCCTTTTTCCACATACTCAATGCAGGTGTCGGTGGTTATAGTGAAGCCAGGCGGCACCGGAATGCCGGCATTAGTCATCAGACAGAGGTTAGAACCCTTGCCCCCCAGCAAATCCTTCAGACCCCGGCCTGTGGCTTCCAACTTCTGGGCCAGTGCGTCCATATCTTCGTTGAATAGATAACATCGTTTCAGATCTGACATCTTTATCCTCCTAAACGAATTTAGCAACGGTAAACTTTATGACTATACTTCATCAATCGGCTGCGAACTGAGCAGCTCCGCATATTCATTGCGCTGCTGACGCGGTACCGGCCGCACCGGGAGCTGCCGAATACGGTACTGGCGAATCCTCATTCCCGTGTTGATGGTGACCTTCTGGCCGATGTGAACTGCAGTGGCCGGTTTGGCCACCTTCCCGTCCACCTCCACCAGCCCCTCGGTGCAGGCCTGCTTAGCTTGGGTACGACGAGGGATGCAACCAGCATTAGACAGGAACTGATCCAACCTCATCGTTTCTGGCGGGCCTTGGCTTGCTCCCACAACTCGTCAAGTTCCTCCAAAGTCATCTCTGATAGCTGGCAGCCACGAGCCGCCGCTTGTCGCTCCACTTGCCGGAAACGCTGTTCAAATCGCTTGTTGGCCGTGCGCAGCACATCCTCGGCGTACACACCCAAAAACCGAGCGAGGTTTACTATCGCAAACAACAGATCCCCAAGTTCGTGGGTAACAGCTTTACCTGCACCGCTATCAGCAGCCTCCTGCAACTCCTGGATTTCCTCAGCCAGCTTCTGCCAAGGGCCCGCTATGCTATCCCAGTCAAATCCGACCCTGGCTGCCTCTTTTTGCAGCTCTTGTGCTCGCTGCAAAGCCGGCAGTGCCTGAGGAATCCCATCTAAAACAGACTGGCGTGGCCCCGTATCAGCCTCGTGTTGCTTAAGCTGCTCCCAATTGCGTACCACTTCGTCGCTGTCGGTGACCTCAACATCACCAAATACATGCGGATGCCGATAGATAAGTTTGTCAATGATACGAGCAATGACGTCACCGATAGTGAAGCTGTTTTGTTCAGCAGCAATCTGTGCATACATTACCACTATCAGCAGGACATCACCCAGCTCGGCGCACAATTTCTCATCAGCGCCGACGTCAGCTGCCTCCAGGACCTCATAGACTTCCTCTAAGAGGCAATGCCTGAGGCTTGCGTAATTCTGCTCCCGGTCCCAAGGACATCCCTCGGGGCTGCGCAGCGTGGCCACCACTTCTACCAGGCGATCAAATTCGTTCATCCTATCGGTATGCTTTCACCAACCAGCAACCGCCCTCCAGGCCGGTTGCTGGCATAGCAATCTTTAGGCAACCTGCAGGCTACTCGCCCTGCCCCGCAGGTGGTGGGGCCGACTGCGGTTTCTGGGGCTGGGGAGTAACTACTGGTGGCGCCTGCTCTTCGCCGAATTCGGGCAGCTTCTGAGGTCCGGCGTAGAGCTTGCTCATCTCGCTGTACTCAGGTGCTACAATCTTTACCACAGCCTGTTGACGCAACTGCTCAAGCAATGTTGGGGCCGGGACTGCCTTTGACCGCTTGAAATCTCTGGTGACCTGGTCTTTGGCACTCTCAAATGTAGCCTTCTCGGCAGGCAAGCGTTGATCAATCTGCACCACATACCAGCCCTGCTGCGTCTCGATGGGACCGACAATCTCGCCTTCTTGCGCACCAGAGACTGCTTCCCGCAATTCCATAGGGAAGATCTGGTCAATCGGGGTAATCGGGCGTTGGCCACCATATTTGCGAGTCGCGGGGCTGATCGAGAACTGTCCAGCAACGTCGGCAAAGCTAACTCCTTCTTGCTTGAGCGCCGCCAGAGCCTGTTCGGCTTGTTGCTTGCCCGGGGTTACTATCTCCCTGATCTTCACCCGCAACGGTTTATCGTACCGGCTCTTGTGTTCCTGATAGAACTTTTTGAGCTGCTCTTCGGTAACCTGGACATCTTTGGTGGCTAACATCTCCACCTTCATTTGCAGCTCCAGCTCCTTGCGCAAGTCTTCCACAGTCAGTCCACGAGCCGCTAAATAGTCCTGAAAAGCTTGCGGCGACAGGGCGCGGCTCTGTATCTCTTGCATACGGGCGGCAATATCTTCCTCAGACAACTGCAAACCGGCTTTCGCGAAGGCATCCTCAACGATCTGGCGATCAATCATCTGTTGTAGAACCTGCTCGCCACCCGTTTCCTTTAGTTTGTCAACAAACTCTTTTTCGGTAATCCGGTCACCATTTACTATAGCCACCGGCTTCTCCCCACAACCAGCAATAACAATTGTGATGATACAAGCAAAAATAAAAACGGCCCGGCCCACTCGCTTCATTGGAAGAGACACGGAAAGATTCAACTCCTTGGTTCATCAACCAACATCTATGCTTCAAAGCTCGCCACATTATATCACAATCACAGGCAAAAGCAAAGGAGCTTGCCATCAATCAGCAAACGCAGTATGGTATAAGTCCAGACTAATTTTAATTTAAGGGGGCTACGGACTTGAGCAGTCTGACTCGATTCGGCATTTCCATTGATGACAAGCTGCTGCAAACCTTTGATCAACTCATCAAGGAGGCCGGCTATGGGAGCCGGTCAGAGGCCATCCGCGACCTGATCCGCAACTACCTGGTGGCAAGGCAGTGGGAAGAATCGCAAAGCCCCGTAGTTGGCACCATCACCCTGGTTTATGACCACCACACTGTTGGCGTCGAGCATCAGCTCACCCACCAGCAACATGAGCATATCGACCAAATTTGTGCCAGCACTCACGTCCACTTGGACGAGCACAACTGTCTGGAGGTCATCATCGTGAGGGGCCCTGCCCAGACGGTCCGTAGCTTAGCAGACCATCTCATCGCCCAACGCGGTGTCAAGCATGGCAATCTAACCTGCACCACCACCGGTGCAACACTAACTTAGGCCCAATCGGTGGAGAGTAAGAAAAAGCGTACATAGACAGAACATTTGGGGGGGCCGGAGCGTTATAGATAAATGATGGCTATTGGGGCGTAATTGGCTTTGCCCCCGGGGGTTTTTCTGGTGCTTGCAAATAGGGCCAGTAACCGGGGAATGAGGCAACCGCCTGGTGTACGAGATTGGGAATACTCATACATCCGGCGGGTTTTTTTGCTCTTCACTCCGGGGCTCATTTAGCTTGACCGTATTGATCAGCAAGCCAATGGCCACAACCCAACTCACAGCAAATCCCAAATGGTACCACCCAGCCT
>JALGTS010000183.1 GCA_029821255.1 Candidatus Zipacnadia bacterium | reverse complement strand
CGGCCTGATGGGGAGATCGTTCCCAGCGGCCACTGCAGTTGGGACAACCCACAGTTTATGGATTATTACTACCGGGTGCTGGGAGATCTTGTACACCGCTACGCCAGTGGGGATGAGCAGGCTGATGGAATCATCCTGGATCAGCAGAAATGTTTCGGTCCCTACGTAGGTCCAGAGAGTCAGCAACGGTTCCGCCAGGTTATGGGGCACGAGATGGACCTGGAAAATCCGTCCGAGATTATGGAGTACTGGTCGATTCGTAATGCCCAGCGTATCCGTGACACAGTCAAGTTCTGCAAGGATACGGCGGGCAGTGAGCAGTTCAAAGTTGGGCTGACGTTGGAAGCAATAAAAGTTGAGGGCTTCTTTAATACCGGCAGCACGGGTATGCTTCATCAGTACGTCAACCACGAGTCTACGCAGGTTGACTTCATCCATCACCAGATCATTGACCACGATGAACAGGAGTGCGCCCAGATATGGGAGGCATTGTGCAACGACGGACCAACCTGGGTGATGATGGATCCGACGGCGGCCGACGCGGGATGGGATCAGAACTACTGGGGATGGCAGCCGCGTACTCCTGAGCTGATAGGTGCAGAGGTGGCTAAGGTCCAGCGTGTCCGTAATCGCTTGTCACATCCGGAGAACCTGACGGGCATCACTGAGTTCCCTATCAGCCGCTTGCCCCTGGATCACGAAAACCTGGAGGCGTGCCTGGAGCATATTGGTGGGGCGTAGCGGATACCGACCACCCCGGGGCGTGGGCCTTGGCAGTAATAAGGTGAATTCTGCTACTGTTGGCTGGGAATTCCTTTGCGTAGCGGCCTACTGGCGCCCATGTTGAAATATAGGCCATCGCCCTCAGCGTGGATCCGATAGATGCCGGGCTCGCTGCTGGCAGGGATATTGAATCGGTGTACATCCAGGCCCGTCGTGGTGATTTTGTGCTCGATAGTTTGCCCGGAGGGTTTGGTAAGGCGAACTACCCCCTCGGTTTGCTCGGCAGGCACGCGATAGCCACTCCACTGAAAGACCATCACCCGTACTGGCTGGTCTCCAGTGTGTCGAAAGTAGGCATCGTGGACGTACCAAAGTTGCGGTTTCGGATCATCCAGTGCCTTGATGCCGAGTTGATCGAGTGCGTATAGATACTCCGGCCCAGCAAATAAGAAGGTCGAGTCAGATACGATGGGTACATACAGTTCATAGCTTGACAGGGCGCGGTCTACGTAGCTGCGGTCGCCCGTGAGTTTGTAAGCATAAGCCAGGTCGGCAAAGTCTGTGGAACACCGCGAATCCAGAAAATCCCGGATATAGTAAAAGACGGGGCCTAAGCGTGATTCAGCCCATATCATATGATCAATCCATGGATCGATCATCTCCATGTACATTTTCGCTACTTGTGGATCTCCGGTACAGCGGTGATAGCGGCGCACAAATTGCAATATTGTGTAGTACGGAGACATAAGACTTTCTTTTTGATTCTTCAGTCCTTCAATTACCTTTTCACGTTGATTGTACAGACCCTCAATAGCCTGCCGCACATGTCTTAAGCAACGTTCATCGCCAGTTGCCCGATATAGCGCCATCAAGTCTACGTTACGCCAGTTGTCCCGTCCCCAGCCGACATGCTGCTCCCTGCTTAGTATGTGTTCTCCGCACATCTTGGCAATCTCCAGCGACCGCTGGTCACCGGTCAGCAAATAGTGATCCACCAACCCGACGAACCAGCCATGCCCACCGATGGCACAAGTACCTGCATAGCACTTACGTCGTTTCCAAGGCGTATAAGGATCCCGGTCAGGTGTCGGGTGCTGGCCAGCATTGCCGTAGTGGCGATAGCTGTGCCGGCGGATGCCACCTTTTGGCGGATTGTGCGCCTCGCCCAGATAGTAGAAGACCTCTTCGCGTAACTGTTCATTCTGGGCGCATTCCTTAGCGAGACTTTCGGGAACGTAGCCGGGCATCAGCCACATGCCATAATCCCAGCCTCGGAAGTCGGCATGGTTGATATCTATGTCACGGAAGTGCCGGGCTGCTTGCTCAAAGAAGTCATAATACTGGCGCCCCCCGGTGCGTATAAACTGAATGAACAGTGCGTGCACATAGGCGGTTTCCATATTCCCCCACCAGTTGGGGCCCTGCGGGATATCTCCAAAGTTCATCATCCCCGAACAGACCCGGTTCTCGGGCTTGCGGGCGGTGATGAAGTCGTTGGTAATCTTGCGGACGGCCATATCTTCAAAAAGCTGGAATTTACCAGGCTGGCGTGGAATAATATCACCCCACACCTTGCTGTCACAGAACCATTGGGGGGTAGGAAAGTACTTAACTGGCCGGGTTATGGCTTGAGTGTATTGGAGTTGTTGAGCCAGGTGCTCTTGGCGCCCGAAGGCTAACACCAGCGTGTGCATCTTAGCTGTGCCGACGTGCAGATGTAGCCAGGTGCTCTTGGCGCCCGAAGGCTAACACCAGCGTGTGCATCTTAGCTGTGCCGACGTGCAGATGTAGCGGCTTATCCAGAGCAGCCGGGTACAGATAAAATGTCAGGCCCTGCTTATCCAAGCTGATCTGCTTGGGGTGTAAATCCGGGAAATACCGCATTTGGGCGGTTATGCCCCAGTCAGCGCGGTAGGGAGCAAACTGAACCCATCCTGCCGCCCGATCAGCGGTGCTCAACACTTCTCCATCACGACTGATTTCACAGATAAACTCCACCTGGCGCTCATCGGTGTTCCACAGGCGGGTCTCTTCCGCAGATTGATAGGGTTTGCGCTGTTTGTATATCTCCTGGAACTCCTCGTACTCGTCGAGGCCCTTGATTTGCTCAGCCGGCTCGGGGCCGGTTTGCAGCAGTGAACAGCCTCCGGTATGGGTACTCAAGCTCAGCGGTCGGCGATTTTCCAGACCAAAGGTTACCTTGCCATCAGTTCGTGTTATGGGCAGATCCAAACTCAAGAACGGTATGTCGGCAAACACTTCGCCGGTATTCTGTATGAAGGTGTGTTCAATCACTACGAAAGACTGGCCGGCATAGAAGTAGAGCCGCACTTGATAGTCTAATTGCACATCCTTGGGGCCATCGTATTTACCCTCCACGCGGACCACGCCCCGAATGGGCCCGTGGTCCTCAACTACAACGTGGCACGGCCCGCCGCTTGATGACCCGCTGCCGGCGCGAAGTCCGCTCTTTCCCTGGGCCTCAATAATCTTTTCGTCGCGAGTGAAGAGGCCGTTTCCATTTAAGTCAACCGAAAGCTCCTCAAAGAGCCGAAAGCTATCCTTGGACAGTCTGGCGCGCAGCTTGCCAGTGTTTACCTCCACGGTGTTTGCATCCTCTGTGACCTGCAACTGTGGGGTAGCCTGTGACTGCTTGCCACGGGCATCTGAACCATATAGCAGCCTGACGTATGGCTGGTCGGTGTCAACCAAAAAGGTGAGTAGCAATGTCTGTATACTGTTGTCAAGGCCCCACCACCGACTGGTCACTTGTGAGTCAAATGGCAGGGGCTGGCCGGCCGAATCTACCAGCGCCAGCGGTTGAGCATCGTGTAGCTCACCTTGGGGAAATGGGACAGCGATGGAAATCGGAACCTGCTTGAGGTCTTGCCCGCCTGGGTTGCTGCGGTACAACGTTACTTGACCTGCCTGGGCCACAACGATTACCAAACAGACCAGGGCTGCCACTGACAATAGCTGGTGGAGGATTGTAGCAGTGGACATAATAGTTGTGCTCCTCGTCCTGATATAGTCGCGGATAACAGAAAAATAGAGCTACTTGGTCTGTTCGACGCGATATTCGTTTCCCCTCTATCAATTATAAGGATGGTTGAGTAAATGTCAAATCAACGACTGCGCGAGCTGCCAGTGGCCTCCGTCATTATCTTAAGAGCCTTAAGATTCTCGGTTTTACTGTGCTTTCTCTTGGCTTATTGCTCCTCCTGTCACAGTCCCATCCAACGAAGAAGCGCTGATTGGGCTCGCCTGTGAGAGACAATGTGCAACTAACGCCCCATCTATAGAAATGTCAGCGCAACTGTTGGTAGTATACAGTCCGCTACCAGAAATGTGATGCTTGCTTGGCCACACGACCTTATGACCCAGACGGTTGCTATAAACGAGCGTGCCGAACGGTCGCCTAAGCAAGGAAAACTCTTCCGGGCATATTGTCCCGCAACGGTGTAACCGTTCGTCTACTCAACGCTTATCATCGTGCCGATGCCCGCGTCGGTGAACAGCTCCATCAACAGGGAGTGAGGGATGCGGCCGTCAATCAAATGTGCGCGCTCCACCCCACCCGCAACGGCCTGAATGCAGCTTTCCAGCTTGGGGATCATCCCCTCGGCTACGTTTCCCCCGGCGATGAGCGCCTTTGCCTCACTAATGGTCAGTTTGCTAATCAGCGTGGCTGGATCATCAGGGTCTTCCAGCAGGCCAGCTACATCGCTGAGGATGACGAGTTTGGCCGCCGACAGTTCGCTGGCCAGTTCGCCGGCGACGGTGTCGGCGTTGATGTTGTAGCTTTGCCCGTCGCTATCCGCACCAATGGAGGATATCACGGGAATGTAGCCGGCCTCGGTCAGAGTATGGATAACTTTGGTATCAATACTCACAATCTCTCCGACGAAGCCCAGGTCGCCCTCGCTGCTCTGTTTTTTGTGTGTGCTGATCATGTTTGCATCTTTCCCCGACAGGCCTATAGCCTGTCCGCCGGCACTGTTCAGCAGGGAGACAAGCTGCGGGTTGATATTGCCCACCAGCACCATCTGGGCGATCTCCATCGTTTCGGCGTCGGTAATACGCAGGCCGCCGGCAAACTTGGGCTCAATACCCAAGCGCTTCATCATCTCACTAATCCGCTGGCCTCCGCCGTGTACAACGACTACGTTGATCCCGACATAGCGCAGCAGCACAATGTCCTGGGCAACATTGTCCTGCATCTGCGGGTCGGTCATCGCCGCGCCGCCGTATTTGACAACAATGGTCTTGCCCGCCCACTGTTGGATATAGGGGAGAGCCTCAATTAAAGTATCAGCACGCCTTTGCAAATCCTCCATTAGCTGTCTCCTGGAACTACATTGCTATATTGACTGTGCCTATAAAGCGTATTCGGAAATGTGGATTTCGTCAAGCTCTTAGCACTCAGTCTCAGCATCAGAAGCTATTTTTGCCCCTGGCCTTGCAATTCTTAGTATATTGAATATACTAAGTACCAGATGACATTGAGTCTCAGTTCCATCTCATCAAGTGCGGTCTTGACATACGTAGAGAGAACGAGTATACTATAATAGATGCAAATGAGTTTCAGTCTCATTTTACTGTTTTGATATGGATAGCAGCGGACTTGAAACCCAGATAACTGAACTTCTGCAACGCTTGGACTTGCGTACTACCTCCCAGCGGCGGGCGATTGTGCGCCAAATGCTGAATATGCCTGGGCACTTCAGTGTTGAGGATTTGTTCCTGGCTTTGGGGCGCAAGGATGTGCATGTCTCTCAACCCACCATATACCGATTGATTCCGACGCTGGTAGAGGCAGGTATACTACGCGAAGTTGAGCACAGGGATGAGCACGGCCATTACGAGGTAGTGCGGGATCGGGCGCATCACGAGCACCTTATTTGTCAGCGCTGCGGCAAGGTGATTGAATTTGTATGTCCGGCGATAGAAAAGGCTATCATCGGCGTATGTCGCGAGTACAGCTTCCGCCACTACCAACATGACGTGGAGATTATGGGGTTGTGCCAGGAGTGCCAGAAGGAGGTGAACGGTAATAGGTTACAGACCAACCAACAATAAAAGAGCGCCCAGATGGATATAGCCACCTGGGCACCCGAGGAGATGTGGTAGCCACACCTCACCCACTAATAGGTTACCACTCTCCTCCTTAGTTGTCAACACTCACAAGGTGCTGTGGTTCAATTCTCAAAGGAGGAAAGTAGATGA
>JALGTS010000182.1 GCA_029821255.1 Candidatus Zipacnadia bacterium | reverse complement strand
GGTTGAGGCCGGCTTCCATAAATGGATGGCAGATATCATCAGAGAGATGGCCCCGGATGTCCCTCTGCATGCGAAATTGATGATGGGCAATCAGTTTAACAAGGGTCTAGATGGGCCCTGGTCCATCTCCCCGCAGTTGTTCGCGCAGTTCTGTGATTATAATGGCAACGATTGCAGCAAGTACTGGGGCGGCTCCGATTGGGCTAACGAGTGGCTGACAGAAAATATGGCTTATGACTTCCAGCGCAGCATCGCCCATAAACCCATCTGTAACACCGAAAATCACCTTATCCCCGACTATTATCCTGGGTTCGTGCCTCCGGAGCATATTGCTAATGTATTGTGGCAGGGCGCGATCCACGGCCAAAGCTCCACTGCGATATGGAAATGGGGATTCTCATGTATCCCAGGAGAGGAGTATTACGGTCTTATTATGAACCGGCCGGCTTGCACCCAAGCCGCTGCCTATACAGCTCTTGACTTGATGCGCCTGGCTCCACAAGTAGCAGCCTTCCAACGAATGCGCCCGCCGGTTGTACTTATGTGGTCACTGGCTTCTATGGTTGGAGGTAGTCAACATATATGGACGCTGCGGCAGATGTATGAAGGACTAAACTTCTGTGGAGTGCCCTTGGGATTTGCCACTGAGCGACAGTTAGAACAATACGCCCAGACGGGGCAGTTGCCGGTAGCTCTGGATTCAGCAAAAGTCGTAATCATCCCGTGGGTGACCCATGTGTCTGACCGGGTACTAAGTGGACTCCAGCGATTTATAGATGGCGGAGGCAAAGTTGTGATGGTGGGCCAATGCTTTGGGCAAGATGAATACGGCCAGCCGAGGAAGAAGGTGCACTTGCCAGCCGAGCATTTTGAGCTGCCGGAGACGGCTCAAGAGGTATTCAAGTGGGCAGAAAGCCGCCTGAGCAACTGGGGAGTTGTCCGGCGGGTGACATTGCACACTACTGATGGAGAGCCGGCATGGGGGGTTGAATACCTGGCAACGCGCCAAAATGGCCAGTGGCTGGTTAATCTGAGCAATTACCGTAAGCAGGCTCAGAGAGTGCAAATATTGCTTGGTAGACAGCCCGCACTCGGCCGCGACCTGCTAACAGGGCGGGAGATTGGACCAATCTTTGAGATACCTCCGCTGCAGCCGATGCTGGTAGCTGTCGGTGATTCAAGCTAACCTCGGGTCTTAACCAGGTTAGTTGGAATCCTGCCCAATGACTGATACTGGACGCTGGCCGGCCAAGCCACTTCACTTGAGCACTGACACGGCGGAGAGACGTCTTAATCGCATACCGCATACCGCCGGGCTGAGTGCCTATTGCGGCCAGTCGGCCCGCCACAGATACCCGGATCGGATCGGGTTGTCTGTCTCACAAGCGTAAATCCGATTACCATGGAAGATGATTCCGTGCACGATGTAAGGACTATCACCCTGTTGGTCCTGAATTAGACCCCAGTCCACAAACTGTTCGCCGTCGAAACTAAACAAGCGCCAAGCACCATTGTTGTCACCGCAGGTGCCATACAGCAGCCCATCAGGCCCCTGGATGAGACAGGAAATCCGCGACATCTGAGGATCAGGCGACCCCAGGTCCTCCACTATCCGGTTGTGCGTATCCAGGCGCATCAGGTGGCCGATCAGGGTACCCATATAGAGATGCTCCCGCCAGTAATAGAAGTACCCGGCCACCACCTTCTGGCCCCGCTGTTGGGCGGGCAAACGCATCCCGGTCCAGTCCATCCGTCGGCTATCGGGGTCATAGCAACATAGATAATGCACCTGCCCCAGGTTGTGACTGTACATACTCCATACGCGGCCGTCCGGGTCCATGGCAGGTGGCCCATCCGGCTGATTCTCGGTGTAGAAGAAGATGACATCGCCGCTATTGAGATCCAGATCGTAGAAGCCACGTATGGGATAGGTGTTACCGTAGACCCGGCGGCGCTTCTCGTCCAGCAGTATGGACTGCAGATAGCTGTGGGGAACAGGTCGGCCCAAGGCCTGGTACTCTCCAGTGGCCGGATCCCAGCGAAATACCCGACCGCCGGGGACATCATTGCACTCCCCCGGCTCCACCAACGAGGCCACCCCGAAGTAAAAGCTACCATCATGGGCTCGAGTAAGCCCACGGTGCTCCTTGATGTCCCAGGGCTCTGCCACTTTCTGGAACCCCAGCTCCTCAAAACAGCCGCTATCGGGGTCAAAGGCCACCAACAGCTCGCCCACATAGCTGGTCATTCCACACAACACCCGCTGGTCGAAGGGGGCCAGGTCGGTAATGCTTATCCAATTGGGGCCGGCCACAGGGTGTCGGCGGAACTGCTCTATGCTCTGCGGCCAGTCGGAGACCTCCTCCCGCCGCAGTGAGCGCCAGGCATGCCAACGCCACTCCAATGGCTGCTTATTGCTCATAAATTTGCCTCCGATACGGCTCACTGTGCAGTCATAGCTGTAGCTATCCTGACTAACGCATCAGGTAGTACCGCAAACTCGTCAAACACATTACCCAAGAATATCTTCTTGGGCCTCTTCCACTAAGGCTTACCCACCTGGCCACCTCCTGTGCCCCGAGCCTGGTTGGCAGGCAGGTTAGCGGGCCCGAACAGCCTTAGCTTTACTCGCATAGTTCAACGGGAGTTGCATCCAGAGCAAAACCTAAAGCGCGCCGGGCCATGGCAAAATAGTCAGCATCAGTTTTGTGGACAAAGCCCCCATGTCCTGAAATCCACTCGTCAACCTGACCGTCGCGCAGACGCAGAGCGCGCTGGGCCCGGCATAGCCAGTCGCGATAGCGCCGGGGATGCTTTCGGGCCATCTTCATCCTCTGGTCGAGCACTCGCCACAGCTCCCAGTCTTCAATGCCATCGCGGATCTTTTCCAGGCGGACTGACTCCAGCAGGCAATCATCGCCCGGCCAGAACAGCACGCCATCGCCCAGTTGGCTGGCGTATGGCTTATCCTGGCGCAGCCCGACTGCAATAGGCTCAATCTTGTTCTGGGGACTATCTCCCCAGGCAGTTGTACCCCACAACCAGCAGCCATCAAAGCCGTACTCAGCAAGCTGCCAGAAGAAGCTGCGCAAAACATAGCCATCAGAGCGCAGCCGTGCTGCACCATGAATGTAGGGCCAGATGTGGTCGCCAGCTCGGGCTCGCTGGAGCAGAAAAGAACGCAAAGGATTGGTTTCCTCCTCCCAGAGTGGAGACCAGAGGAACGGCCCGAAATTGAAGTACAGAGACTGGCCCCAAATGGTGAACACCTGCGATAAAGTGCGGAACGACTCAATCCGGTTCTCGCCTCCAATATTGGTGACGGCAATTTGCAGAGAGGGCATAAGACTCTTCAAGAACTTGCCGGTCTCTACATAGTCACGTATCTGCTGTTCACCGTGAGGCTCATCAGCAACCTTGGTATAGACCATCTTGTCCCTGCCCCTTTTTTCAAGGATGGGACGGTAGATCTCGCAGAATCGGCGAGCGTAGGCTTTCTGCTCGGGAGTGGGATTTATTCCGCATACCCGGAAGCTGCAAG
>JALGTS010000181.1 GCA_029821255.1 Candidatus Zipacnadia bacterium | reverse complement strand
ATCGGGCTATTTTGGCAATGCTGGCACACTGACCGGGGCACGGGCGGAGATGCCTCTGGCGGACGGGCGGGCCAATGTGGGCCTCACCTGGCTTAAGCAGGACCGTCCGGAAGTCGGCCAGGGCGATACTGTTGCTTATCAGGAGGATGTGTACTACGGCTCAGGCACCACTGGGCCGTTTGACACTAACTTCCGGCCCATCATCGCCGACGGCGCAGAGGTTGTCTACCAGGGGCAAACCCAGACAATTTTTGAGGCCCTCCAAGTCTTGGTGGATGACGTGGAGATGGAGGAGGGGGTTGACTACGATGCCTACCGCCAGATCGGCCGAATTATCTTTCGCTTGGCGGTCCCGCCGACATCTTTGGTGCGCATCCGGTACTATTATGAGCTGGGTCAGACAGCGCTGTCCCAAGATGCGGAGGTAACCGGGATAGATCTCATCTATGAGCCCACCGACAATCTGTGGCTGAAAGCCGATTTTGCCACGAGCAGCGCCGCCGGCAGTTCCTCCACTGCTCTACAGGCGGCGGTAAGCTATCGGCGACCGCGATTTGACGTGTTGGCGACATACCGGGATGTTGCCCCTCAGTTCAGCTACATTGACTCTTCGGGCTTCCGTCGCAATGATAAAGGCTTGAAGCTGAATATCGGCTGGCAGCCGGCCAAGCACGTGCGGATCCAGAGTCAGTTCTCCGATCTGGATAGCACTCAGGGATTGTCGTTCGGATACAGCGGCTATGGAGGCGGCATCGGTTTTTATACTGGCACCTTGCCCTATCAGGCTGCTGTCGGTCCGGCGCAAACCACCCCGACGCAGGATGTGGCTACCCAGCGTAGCGACATTCAGGTGCAACTGGACTTCCCTAACTGGCCAGCGCTAACGTTGCGGCGTCAGACTATGTCCAATGCCGGAGGCAGCCAAGGCGACAGCAATTACACGGAGACTTCTCTTGGCATAAATCATCCGATAACTGATGCCTTGCGCCTGCAGGCATCCTTGTCGCGAACCGATCAGGATTACTTAGGCAGCGAGTCGGTTGACGCCCGGGGCAGCAAGACGCGCCGACAGCGAGTATCGCTGAACTACAGTCCGTCGTCGTCGCTAAACGTAGTGGCTGATCTGGGCAACATCAAGGCAAGCGGGTATGGCGAGGAGACCGATCACTCCAGTTCAGACTACACGCGGCTGGGGGTAACCTGGTCGCCATCAGATAAGCTCAGCTTTGACCTGAACAGAACTGACTCTGAGTCTATCGGGCGGGTGAGCAGCGGCTTCTACGGAGGGTTTCCGGGTAGTGGATATGATGGCGGAGGCACCTACGAGGGGCCTATCGCCGGGGCAGTGCCGAGTCAGGATGACGAAGAAGACGAGATTCCCCACTATCAGGATAGCACAACCTCGCTGAGTGTCACCTACTCACCGCGTCGGGACCTGTCCCTAACACTCAGCGCCGGACAGCGCAAGTACCGGAGTGGTGGCGGCAGCGGCTACCTGTCGGATAGCACCCAGGACTACCAGAATCTGTCGGTGGTCTGGCAGGCCACCGATGAGATCAGCCTCACCGCCAGCCTAAACTGCGACGAGCTTAACTTTCTGGAAGAAGGTCGAGGGGGGATTGACAACCGGTCCGTCGTACTTGGTCTGGGCTATCGTCCCCGCGAAAAGCCCTGGAGTGTTAATCTCCAGGTGAATCGAATGAAGGGCAGCAGCCCCTCCTATATCCAGATTGGTGGGCACGAACGGTATTACCAAACTGACACTAGTCTTTTTGACATATCTGGACAGCTTAATTATGAGCTTAGCGAACATGTTCGGCTATCTGCCCAGGCCGGGCTGTCGGATTTTGACAGTGGCTATTCTGCCTTCAGGAAGCAGACCGCCGAGATTAACGTAAGTTACGATTTGGGAACCACCAATCGGGCAATTCTCGGTTATCGTTTCATTGGTAACCGCGCTGGTGAACCCAATTCACCCTTCCACGGGGCGACCGGTACGGCAATTCAAAGTCAGGACTACAATGCTCATACCTTTATGTTCTCGCTCCAGAGCAACTTCACCAGCGGACTGGGGGGCAGTGGTTTTCAGGCACCTAGCTCCACTATGGGTACGACGGCTCGCGGCGGCACCTTCGGCGGCTATCAGGTCGGTGGCGGGCGGCACTGGCAGAGTTACTCAGGCTCCTCGCAGTACTCAACGGGCGGCGGCTATCCCGACTACGGCAGTTTCAACACAGGCCCACAGTGGTGATGAATTGAGATGAATAACAGCAAGCTGCACTGGATGACAAAGACGGGCATAGTCGTGGCAACTTGTGCACTGATCACTGGGGCAACCTGGGCGGTGCCCTTCGGCAACGTAGACAACACGCCTTTTGCTACCCGTGCCAACGGCCCGGTGGGGGCGATACTGATTTCGCAGCCAGCAGAGGGGGTTAAGCTTGGTCAGACAGCAGCGAGCCAGGCAGCAGCCGCTCAGCATAGCCCGCTATTCCTGCAGCGTGCTGCCCACACCATCCAGCTTTTGCAACAACTGGGGCTTAAGAGTGCGGCGGCCCGACCGCGCTTTCCGCGCACCGCCTACCACCTCAGCGGCGGACAGGTGCAACTGCCCGACCTGGTTAGAGCAATGCAAGATCCCGCCCAGATAGGTGATCCCAGCAATGAGATTCAATTTGTATTTCAAGGTTTTGACTCCGCTCAGGAAACCGCTTTCCGCAGCTACTTGGACAATGCGATGCCGGTTGCCCGGCAGATATATGGCCCGCCTGCATTTGACATCACGGTAACTGTAATCCTGGATGAGTCTTTGGAAGAGATCCAGGGCGGGATATATGATGTTACTACTAACGAAATCCACCTGGCACCGCTGTCAGGCAATTTCGTGGAAGATACCTATATTTTGATGATGCTGGTGCTTAATGCCTTCCATGATGACCTGGCCTTCTTCTATGATAGTTGGGAACAGGGCTTTATAGGGGCAGCGGCCACTGCGGTACAGGTCACTCCCGGCGTAGCCCCCGGCTATGATCCAGTTGACCCGGGGCCATTCTACTGCCTGTCGGTCTACGAGGCTGAGAACCAGCCGGCTCTGGGTAATAGCACCTTCTATCCAGCTTCGGGCTTCAGTGGTATGTTGGTGTGGCGTATTGCCATGGCCCGCGCTGCCTGGTACAAGTGCTACATTGAAGATCCCCAGTTCTTTGCTAACTTCAACGAGCTATACTACCACAGCTTCACGGAGGGCTTGCAGGGAGATGTGCCAGGTCTAAAGGACATTGCTGCTTCAGTACTTCCCGCAGTTGAGGACATGAACTTCTACGACTGGTACCGCCGCCAGTACGTGCTGGATACCAGCATACGCACCGGCAGTAAGCTCTATACTTGGAATATTCCCCTGGAGCAAGCCGTAGCACTCATCGTTGAGCACTACGTTACCGACAGCAGCGGCAATGAGGCACCGCGCGGCGGCCAGGCCCGCTGCATCTACTGGAACTACGATCATACCCTCAGCCTCTATGCCGAAGAGGGCAACGTCATTGA
>JALGTS010000180.1 GCA_029821255.1 Candidatus Zipacnadia bacterium | reverse complement strand
GCATACGTACCACCGTGCAACTGCGCGAGACTGTCGCGCCCTCCAGGCCCAGCACCCGGGCGAAAATATAATCAATGGGGATGTGAACGGTAACCCGTATGCCCCAGGCGGCACTACCCAGTGCGCCAAATCCCGGGATAGTGTCATTGGGACCCCAGAAGGCGATGTCACCATTATCGGGCGAGCAAGTAGCGGTAAAGCCGCCCATTGACTCGTTATTAGCAGCTATCAGGTTCAGTGCTACGCTCTGTGCCGTGCTGTATTCGGGTAGCTCCTGGCCGGCACCCAGCGCGGCGGCGTCAGCTATATCCTGGGCAACCTGAGCGGCGATAGCTAACCGGCCAACATCCACCGTCAGGGCAGCCATTCCCATTAGCGCCATCAGCGCCACTACCACCCAAACCATGATTACGCCGTCTTTTCTGCGCTTAGCATACCTGCCCACTGCTGTTCACCGCTCCTCATTTGTAAGCATCAGTGGCCTAATTCCTCAACATTATAAAGTAATGCTATGCTTTCCATCAAGGCATCATCAAATCTATTTATACCCACTTGTAGTATCGGCAAAACAGGGGGGCCTCTTTACCTCAATGCAGCAACCGGTCTGAGCCGTTCTGGTGGTTTCACGGATAAGGGTATTGGTTGGGAAGTATGCTCAGGCCCAAGAAGCTATTTTGGCTGCTATGCTTACCTTGTATAAGCGGCATTACCGCTGTTACAGAATGATGTTCACCTAAGTACTGATGATCCCAGTACAGCGCTTTATTGACAGCAAGTCCTGTCTGTTATGATGAGATGAGGTTTTTGCATAGCCTTGTGCAGGGAAGGAACTATCACCCTGCCAAAGAATAAATTACTACTTACCATCTATAAGTAACGGTTCTAAGATGGATGGCCGTTGCGGATTGGGAGGGCATGAAACGATGAAAGCAGTTTGGTTCAGTGTGCTGACGATAGTGATGGCGAGTTGGATTTGCTGGGCTGGTTTTGATCCGTACACTGATAGTGTAGATTTTGTGGACTTGCGAGGCTCTGACGGACAGATGACAGCTCCCGGCCAACAACATAATGTGGAATACTACCTGTTCTCTCGGACCGAGTCCAGCGACTACGTTGGCCCTGCCAACCTGGGTCGGTCCGGTGTGGGTGTGGGGAGGATGGGTTTGAACATGTTCCGCCTGCGGATGCGAACTTCCCAACCGGGCCAATACCGGCTGACCCTCGTCCAGGCCATGGCCGACCCTACTAATGAGGGCGGCAGATCTATCGCTGTCTATGTGGGCAACGACCCTCGCCCCGTCCAGGTGATCACAGAGAGCAATCCGGAGGGTCTGGAGGCTCGTGATGTTACTTGTCCGCTCACCATTGCCCCGGAAGATATAGTAGATGGTTGGACAACCTTCCGGTTTCAAGGCCTACACTATGCTGCCGGCTATTTCAAGGGTCTGCGGCTGGAGGATGCAGCCGGGCAAGTTGTTGATGAGATTAACCTGGTTAACGCACGTTCTGATAGTGGTAAGCTCAACGAGGCTGCGCAGCAACACAGGACCACTATGCTGCATAGCCCGGCAGCGGTAGAAGAGTATCAGCCCTGGAATTTCGGAGAGCGGGGACTGGGGCTGGGCGGTGAGATTGGCATGGGCTACGCGCAGATGACCCTGCGAGCAGCGGCCGGAGCCGGTAGCTATCTGGTCACATTACGGGGTGTGCGCCCTCCGGAAGGAGTAAGCCAGGGAGCAGTTTTACAGTTGGGGTTTGGGCAACCTCCTTTTTTGTTCCGCCGTACCGTAAATGCTGAGGACCTTGATGAGCAGGGCAGTGCCACAGTGCAGATAGAACTGGGGGAGCGGCTGGTCAGCGGCTATGTGCTTACTGTCCGTCTGTATCCCATCACTGTGCAGCCCACCTATGTGGCTGGACTGGCTGTTGAGGCCGAAGATAAACCAGCAACTGCCCAGCTTCCGGAAGATTTTATCGGGGTTGTAGTCCGTCAGGTCAATCCGTATGTGGCGTTCAATCCCTATGCGCCGCCCGACTCGTTAGAGGATGCTGGGACGGTGCGCGTTGAGATGTGCCGCAATGAGTTTGAGTCAGCCGTGGTGCAGATATGGAACTACACAGAGCAAGATCCTTTGGCAATAGAGGCGCGCGTGGCGACAGATCCGGCATCCCCTGGGGCTTTGCCGTTGGACCGAGCTTGTATCCGGGTGCTTAAGACTGTGCCTGATCGGTACGGTGAGCCAGTCTATGACGGTCTGGCGCCGGTCAGTGAGGTAGAAATTCCCGCAGGTCAGGCCCGGCAGGTATGGATAACTATAAACTCAGCAGGGCTACAGCCCGGTATACGGCACGCTGAGTTGTTATTGCAGGGCAGGGCAATGGACAAGCGCCTACCCGTGCGGGTGGTGGTATGGCCGCCTCAACTGCCTAAACAGGCCCCCTTATATGTATTCCACTGGCGACAGGCGCCGTCTGGCGACAGCCGGGTAGCCAGCTTGATCCGCCAGGATATGCAGGAGCACTGGATCAACACCTTCGTTGCTAGTGGCTGGGGAGGCATCGGTAAGTCGTTTAACCCCGATGGAACTTTAGAGCGTCCGCTGGATTTCACCAAGCTGGATCGCAACCTGGATGCGATAACCGAGTACGGGGGCAGAATGGCGCTGATATGGCTCGCTTTGGGACACGAGCCTGCGGTCCGGGAATATCCGGGACGGCCCTTTAATTCCCCAGTTTGGCAAAAGGCCTTCCGCGCAACAATCCGGGGGCTGCGTGATCATATGTTGCAAAAGGGTTGGGACTACAAGCAATGGGCGGTGTACCCCTTTGACGAAAGACTCAATGAAGATGTTATTACAGTCGGTGAGTTAATCCGCAAGGTGGACCCGCAGATCCGCATATACACGGACCGGGCGCTGACGCTGGAGAGTATGCAGGCAGCCGCGCATGTGGTAGATATCTGGTCGCCTACCTACTGGGACTGGCGGCGAGAAGGTGGTGCTGAGCGGCTGGCCTTCGCCCGCAGCACTGGCGCTGAGCTGTGGGCCTACGACTGCGGGAGCAACCAGCGCCGAGAACATCCGCCCCATTCGCGGTACCGGGTCTATCTGTGGTATGCCTGGGATCTGGGGCTGAGCGGGGTAAGCTACTGGAAGTACTGGGGCGATTTAACTGGGCTGGTCGGCTATCCGAACGAGGTGGGACTGGATGACGAACAGTATGGCCCCATTGACAGTCGCCGGTTTGAGGCCTGGCGAGACGGAATTGACGATTACTGCTACCTATGGCTGCTGGACCGAGCAATTAATGCCGCCCAAACGCACGGGGCACCCGAGGAGCAGTTAGATAGCCTACGTCAGGTCAGCAAACAGGCGGTGCGAGCAGTTTTGGAGGAAGTCACCGACCCTACGGTGGTATATCACTGGCGCCATCGCCTGGCCCGAGCCATCACTCAAGCACAGCAGTTGTCTCAGTAGAGGCAGCGGTCCCAGCGAGTGGTTACGCAGGTGAAAGGCTATTCGGGTGGTGGCTCCCCAAGATCAACATCGTCACTAATAT
>JALGTS010000179.1 GCA_029821255.1 Candidatus Zipacnadia bacterium | reverse complement strand
AAAGGCACTCAACACAAATGCCGCCGCCGCAGCCAGAAAGCTCACGCCGATGATCAAGAGCTTTGCATTCCAAAGCGTGAGGATCAATTCTCGAAGGTCGATTTCATCTTCTGCGTAGGCTGCATCAAGAGCCATCACAACCCCCTACATCGGGATTCGGAGCAGTTTCTCAGCCCGCCCTATTTGGAAATTGCTGACCGAAGAATGGATTTCGCCGTTCAATTTTCTCTTCCCCCTCGAAGGGCTACCGTTCCACGAGAGGCAAGTATACCGGCGCCGGGCTTCCCTTACAAGGGTCCCGTATAGCTTCCGGACATATGAGACATTGTCTCTGACGGAGCCCATCCTGAGTATCGGTCCCCAAGAGACTCTTCGGGCGTTTTCAAATCAAGCATATAATCAGGGCTCACCGTGTTGCCGCTCCCCCCCATCCCTCATTCGGCATATACATATGCCAGGTCCAACCCGCCTATGGATCCACAACCCAAAGCGCATAAGTCCCTCGGACACGCTCCTTCCCGCGGATTCATCGTCCCGAATGCGCTGACGCTCCACAAGCCCCTCAGCCACCGCACGGATCGAGACTCCTCAGCGCTCCGCCTCCTCCAGCAGATACCGCGCCGTGCGCTCGAAATCCTCCAAAATGAAGATCTCGAACTCCACCTGAGAGAATGAGGCGTAGGCCATCACGGCCCCCAGGATCTCTCCCGAGTTGGCGGCGAAGTCCGGCAGGAGCAGAGCACCCGTGCGCTCAAGGACAACCTCCACCTCGGGAATCCAATGGTTGTTCGCGCCAGGGCAGATCACGCGCACCTGGATCTCACCCACGTTCTCCTCTTGAATGGCATGGATGTTTGCGCAGGGGCAAAGCACGTCCACCGGCAATCTGAGGACTGATCCCCAATCGATGCGCTCCCCGGTCGAGGCGCGCTCGACAAAGGCGCTCCCCCCTTGCCGATAGCTCTCCAAGAGCTTGGGGACATCCAGCCCTTCTGGGTCGAATAACTCCCTTCGCGAGGTGTAGATGGCTACCACGCCTGCTCCGGCGGCGTGCAAGAGCCCCGCCAAGGTGCTTCCCGCCACGCCGAAGCCCTGATGAATGGCCACTCACGCGCCGTTGAGCGGAAAACTCTGCGCTTCAGCCAAAGCCCGCGCGGCGGCGAACACCAAGTACGCGGTGTAGTGCCCCGAGGATACCTTCGGGAACAGCCTGCGCTCGAGACGTATGCCGGGAACCGCATCAACCTGCTTGCCGGCCGGAATGCGATCAGCCCATTCCAAGTTGCCTACACCCACTTCACCGAGCTGCTCTATGCCAACGGCCTGCGCAAGGCGTACCTCATGCCCCTGGTGGACCACGCCACCGAACTGGTCCTGGGCTGGGCGGTGGGGGATAATGCCAACACGAGCCTGGCGCTGCAGGCCTGGCGGCGGGCCCGGCAGAGGCTGCTGGGGCACGGCCGGCAGGGGGACGCGACGATCGTTCATCATGATCAGGACCCCGCCCTGGCTGGCTACGCCTGGTCCCGGCAGCTTCTGCTGCAAGACAAGGTGCGAGTGTCGAATGCGCTCCATGGGGCGCGGGACAGCCCGGAGATGGAGGTATTCAACAGCCTTTTCAAGAGAGGGAACCGATCCTTATTCACTGACGCCCGGACGCTTGGCCGGCTCCGGGCTGTGATCGCAGAAAAGATAGACTACTTCAGCAATCAGAGAAGGCATTCGAGCATCGGCTACCGAGGGCCGTCGGCGGTCATCACGACTCTGCCGCCATGGTCTTAGCCCCACAATTCCGATGCCTCTGGACTGTCCAAGAAATGGGGTGCACTACCATCACCGAGTCCTGGTCAGGCAACCATGCTTCCACATCCATATAGAATCCTTTATCGACTCCCTGCAACGCACGGCGCAGTATGACATCCTCGAAGTTCTGCGCGTAGGATATGAATGTCATCTCAACCTACTTGTCAACGGACGGCTGCTTTCACTCTAGGACAAAGGGCTAGCTGGAATCACTCAGCGGCAGTTCCGCATCGGCCGATGCCAGTTCCATATCGTGTTGGACCATTCGCACGACTAGGTCGTCGAACGTGACCCTGGGGCTCCATCCAAGCCTTTCTCTTGCCTTAGATGCGTCACCTCTCAGTTCGTGTGCCTCTGCCGGCCTGTAGAATCGCTCATCGACGACAACGTAATCCTCCCAGTTCAATCCCACGCATGAGAAAGCCCGTTCAACGAATTCTCGAACACTATGCGTTTCCCCCGTCGCGAGAATGTAGTCATCAGGTTTCTCTTGCTGGAGCATCAGCCACATCGCCTCTACGTAATCAGGCGAGTAGCCCCAATCGCGCCTGGCATCCAGATTCCCCAGGCGAAGTTCATTTTCCGTGCCAGTCTTAATCTTCGCCACCGTGAAGGTGATCTTGCGGGTGGCAAACTCGTATCCCCTGCGCTCCGATTCATGGTTATATGAAATCCCTGAACACGCGAAGATACCGTGGTTGTCTCGGAAATTGCGAGCGAGATAGAAACTCGCCACTTTCGAGATCCCGTAAGGAGAGCGTGGGTTGAAGGGCGTCTCTTCTGTTTGAGGTGAGTACGGTGCATTGCCAAACATTTCACTCGAGCCAGCAAAATAGAACCTGCACTCAGGCGCATTATCCAAAATTGCGCTCAACACCGAATGTGTTCCGTGAAAATTTGTGTTCATGATTGAGAACACGTCATCAAAGGAATAATCCACATAACTCTTGGCGGCGAGATGATAGCATTCATCCGGCTTGATTTCTCTGATCACATTTGCTATGCGGGAGTAGTCTTCAACGGATGCGGAATACAACTCAATTGAGTCAATCAGATGCTTAATTCGCCATAGGCGCACGGGCTCCCTGAGCGTGCCCTCCTGATCTATTCCAAAGACCTTATAGCCTCTATCTAAAAGAAGCTCAGCCAAGTAGGACCCATCCTGTCCTGCGATGCCTGTGATGAGGGCTCTCTTCGGTGGCACTTTCTTTTCCTCTTCTCCATGGTGATTTTCGCCGGGATCCGCAGGATATTGCCTGTCTCAAAGCGCAATACGCAATATTGAGATATATGGCATTAAGGTTTTCCTCCGAAAGGTATGGAAGGGTGAGATAACTTGAAATGGACAGTCGCTTGTTGGCCGTTGTAGCTTGGCAAGCGGCTACACCAATAGACGGTTTTGCGCTGCCACTCAAGGATCCAACAGGTGCCCATGGATATTGTACCTGCTGGCTGAATCTCCCACGCACCACAGTCCAGGATGTCCTTGTCAGCGATGGCTGAACAGACTTTATCGTCAGAGGCGAGCCGCTCGTGCTGACCTGTTCCCGCTGCGATCAGCTCAGCTTTGAGCGCTATGATAGGACCACCCACCGCATGCGAGACTTGAGCGTGTTTGCGACCCATACCTATCTGGTCCTGGGCAAATGCCTCCTCAACTGCCCCTCTTGCGGTGTGCGGGTCGAGAACGTCGGCTGCGCCGCACCGTGCTCCCGCTACACGCGCCGTTTTGAGGATTACGTCGCCCGGCTGTGCCATCACATGCCTGTAGCCAGTGCGTCCGAG
>JALGTS010000178.1 GCA_029821255.1 Candidatus Zipacnadia bacterium | reverse complement strand
TGCCACGCCAGTAGATAGACCAGAACAGGAGCAACCAGCAAACCCAATAGCAGGTTGGGCAAGGCCGCTGCAAATTCGGTTTCCCCGAACACCGCCATACTGCCAGCTAATACTAACGACCACACCGAGGCACGCCGGTCCTCCGTATGTAATATGGACTGGTAGCAGCGGTAGAAATTGCCCACCACCTCGCAACTCAAACCCCGTCCAGCTAGCAGGTTGCGGGCTACCTCCACATAATTGGCCGGATCATACGCTCCCAGTTGTGGCATCTGCCAGACCGCGATGAGCCCCACTGCCAATATTAGCCCACAGAAGGCAATAAGGATGCGGAAATATTGGTTCCCTATTGGGTTAAGCTTCGGTGGCATAATAGGCCCCCGCAGGACCAGCGGTCCGCAGGCTCCAACACAATTCAAGGCCCCACCGACAATAACCTTCACGCCAGGGCAACATCAGCTATACTTATCTCCTGTTTCCAGGATTGCTCCGCAGCAGTTAGTGGCTATTACAATAGCTCCGACAGTCCCTCCAGGGAACAGAACCCACTTCATTTTCCGTCGGTTCGGAGATAACATTATGCTCGGGGATAAGCGCAATACGTGGGTAAGAATAGTAGTTATCGCCCTTGGCGATACAACGGACAGACCACCGGCCCTATTATGATGGTTTGGGGAGGTAACAGCATCTGTGCGAAGCAAGCAACCGCCCGTAGCTCGCAGCTATGGCTGGCGTCGCGCAAACATCGCGGCCACCCATAAGATGACACAGATGATAAGCAGAGGTAAGTCGCCGATGCGGTGGTAAATTGACAGACCGCTCAGCGGGTAGACTTTACCACTTATCTTGCCTTCTATGCCCGGCTCGACCTCGGCAATCCGTCGTCCGTAGGGATTGATTATCACCGAGGGGCCCATAGTTGCAGCCCGTACCAGATAGCGCCGGCTTTCAACAGCCCGCACTGAAGCCATCGCCCCGTGCTGGCGCGATTCCGGACTGTTAGCCGCCCACGCGTCACTGGTGATGGCGACCAGAAGCTGGGCACCCTTGCGACACAGTTCACGATTAGGACCAGCGAAGATTGCCTCCCAACAAATCAGCGTGCCCACGGGAACTTCGTACACTTGCAATAGGTTGCGCTTCTCTCCGGGCACGATGTTTTGCGAGCGAATCGGATAGCGGCTGACCAGCAAATTAAGAGGGCCCAGGTTCGGGACATATTCACCAAACATCACCAGATCAACCTTACGATAGGTATCCAGAAGCTTCCCCTCACCGGAAAAAAGATAGGCAGAATTATACATCTGGCCGTCAGCCGCCTCCAGGGCGCCCATCAACAGATAAGCTCCCGTCTGCTTTGCGGCCTGCTTGACTTCGTCCAGATACCTCGGCGCCTTATTGAGCACCACCGGCAGAGAAGTCTCGGGCCAAACAATTAGGTCAGCCAATATGCTGGCAGGAAGCTCCCGTGTTGTGCTGACATAAGTGAGCCGGCACTGTTCGGCATCCTCCGTGGTGGCAGGATGATCTATCGCGACGTTACCCTGCACCACGATGGTCTTTAGCGGTTTGCCAGCGGCAATTTTTCTTACAGAGGGCGTGGTAAATGATCCATTCTGAACGACCACCGCACCCCCTACGATAACTGCGAAGACCACAGTCAGTCCAATCAGCACTGATTTGGCCATTTGCGGACGAACTGACTGTCTGCCCGCAAGATTTTCTATATGGCGCTGGACAAATGTGGAGGCAATCAGAGCATTGGCAAAGACTACGACCAGCGTAACGGCACCAGAACCCAGCACACTGGCAATCTGCAGCAGCGACAGCATCTCGTATTGGCTGTAGGCCAGATCGCCGAAGTTGACGGCCAGTGGCCCCAAGTGCCCCCGGATATACTCAACCACAACCCACATAGCAGCCAGCGCCGCCGCCCGGAGTAGCAGCGACCGGACAGTATTCAAATAGACTGCTAACCAGCCAAACACTGCAAAGAAAAACCCCTGGAAGAGGGCCAACAGCACCAGGGGCAGAATTCCATATTGTGAGATATAGTAGAAGAACAGTCCGAAAAAGACCACACCGTAGATGAGGCCAATCACGCCGCCCTGCCACGGCTTATCCACCCGGCCCAGAATATAAAAAAGCGGGATCAGGGCTATCCACGCTGCTACTGAGACCTCGGCGGGAGGAAAACTGACAAAAGCCAGGACCGCCGACAGCACAGTACCGGCGCACATTGCTACCCAGGGAGTTGATAATACCAGTTGAGAGTCATTGCGCTGACCCGTCACCGATTGAAATGCAATCATAGCCGCAATACTTCACCTCAACAAGATGTCACCGAAGAGGCAACCTCTCCCCTTGCCAGTTTCTCCAGGAAACGCTCCATACGGGCAAGCGCCTCCTTCAATTGCTCCATTCCCGTGGCATAGGTACATCGTACGTAGCCCTGACCACTCTCGCCGAAGGCGCTGCCAGGAACCACAGCCACCGCCTCTTCAAATAGCAGTGCCTTGGCGAACTGTTCGGAGGTCAGACCAGTATGCTCAATAGACGGAAACGTATAAAATGCCCCCTTTGGTTCCCCACAGGGCAATCCAATTTCGTTAAGGCCGGCCACAAAGAGGCGACGACGCTGGTTGTACTGCGCAATCATCTGTCTCATCTCCGCCTCACAACTGCGCAGCGCGGCAATCGCCCCAATCTGAGCTATCGCCGAGGCACATAGCGCCGTGTAACTGTGGATCCGGGCCATTGCTGCGATGATTTCCGGCGGGCCACAGGCATACCCGACGCGCCACCCGGTCATAGCGTAAGCCTTTGAGAAGCCATTGAGTACCACTGTCCGCTCTTTCATCCCTGGCAGAGACGCAAGGCAGGTGTGCGTTCCGTCGTAAGTGAGATGGCTGTAAATTTCATCAGAGACAACGATTAAATCATGTTCAGCAGCAACTTCGGCGATCTGGCTGAGTTCCTCCCGACTCATCACTGCCCCAGTTGGATTGTTGGGATAGCTGATTAGGAGCGCCGTAGTACGATCAGTGAGCGCTTCGCGAACGGCTGCAGGCCACAGCTTGAATTGATCCTCGGCTCGGGTAGCAACAATAACCGGCTCGCCGCCAGCTAACACTACACAGGGTTTATAAGAGACATAGGAGGGCTCGGGGATGATAACCTGGTCACCGGGATTGAGCATTGCTCGCATGACCAAGTCCATCGCCTCACTGACACCGGAGGTGACAAGAATCTGCGAGTCGGGGCTGTAATCAACACCGTAGCGCATACTGATGTCCTCGGCGATAGCTTCGCGCAGCTCCAGCATGCCGTAGTTACTGGTATAGGACATTATGCCCCGGCGCAGACCATCAACAACTGCATCACAGATCTTCCAGGGGGTAGGAAAATCCGGCTCGCCTACTCCCAGGCTGATAACATCGTCACGGCTGCTAACAATGTCAAAAAACTCCCGAATAGCGGAAGCAGGCATACTATCGACAAGTTGAGACACAGGCCGACGCTCAGACATTAAGGGCTCACCGCCAGGCGATGGTTGCCGGAGTCTTCATCCACGATCTGCCCCTCCAT
>JALGTS010000177.1 GCA_029821255.1 Candidatus Zipacnadia bacterium | reverse complement strand
AACCATGGTATTTGCCTCCCAACTGGAATGTGGCAATCGGACGGCAATTCACCAACAACCAGCAATATTCCTTCCCCCTGCAGCAGGTTTCGTAGTAGGAAGCCGCCTACAGACGTGCCCCTCAGGGATACAAGGACATTACCAGGCGGCGACGAATATTAACTATGTAGTAAGGATGCTGTTGGGACGAGGAGGAATCAGAGATGATACTGGTGCATCGGCTGCTGATTCTCTTTGCTATCGCCAGTGCAATAGGAGCCATCCTGGCCAAGTACTGGTGGATAGCGCTGCGTGTGGTAGCTACACCTTCAGCTTGGCTGAGATTTACTAACACGCTACTGTTCTTTGCTATCGCCCTGATGTTAGAAGAGATGCTGGCCCGGGCGTGGGCGCAGCAAGCCGAGGAGAAACCACCCTCCGCCGGTGGTGAATCAGAGACGCCTTGAACCGGCAGGGTAGATCCGGACAGTTTCGCTAACCCACCAACCTGAGGAAAGCCATCAGGTAGCCACAAGGGCAAAGAAGGATACCAGAATCTTCGCAGTAGAGGCTCTTGCGGATGGGCTTCAGGCGCTTCAGGCGAGGAACACTGTGCTGCCGCAACTGGCGATCACAGCGATTGTCCTATGGCACGGGCATCGGCCAGCAGATCAGGGCGTTGCTCAACGTCTCCCGGGTCGCTGACGCCCGTAGCGATTACCTCGCCAGCCCACTGCATCTTCAGCCACTTGGCTGTGTAGTGCAGCGGCGCGAGGACTGCTTTGAGGTAGTCGGTGTCATTGTCGGCCATAGCCGCAACCACTACCAGTTTTTTCCCCGACGTCAGATCGCGCAGCCGTTGACCACTGCGCTGGTATAACGCCCAGCGGTCAATAAAAAGCTTCAGCAGTCCACTTACACTGAACCAATAGACCGGCGTACCAATGACTACTGCGTCGGCGGCCACTATCTTATCAATGAGCTGGTCAGCTACGCCCTGACGCGGATCGGTCCAGTTGGCTTCCTCGCCATAGACCGGGTCAATTGGTGTCAGGGCATAGTCTGCCAGATAGATTTTCTCTGTTTGGTGATCGGCATCAGCCGCGCCGGCCAGTACCTGCTCCACCAAAGTGTCAGTGTTACCGCCCTTGCGCGGACTGCCCACAAAGCCGACGACCTTCATGTTTCAGTCCTCCTTTGTCTGCAGCAATCCCTGTTGAATACGGCTACACGTTACTGTTGCTGGGCAGCTCGCAGGCTTTCTTCTTGAGCTATCTGCGCCCAGCGATCAAACCGCTCCGGCTGGTTATTGCAAGTGTGAGTATCCTTCAGCACGATCTCCACGACGCAGCCGCGCGTCATCTCCAAAGTCTCGCGGATATAGCTGCGCACCTTATTCTCATCAAACCGCATTGCCGCCAACTGAGCAGGGTTGGGTTTCCACGAATAGATGTAGTCACGGCCCAAGCTTTCTGCCGCCTTCTCACGATCAGCCCAGGGGCTGATGGAGATGCGCCGCAGCCGGGGAACACGCTCCTTCAGAATATCCAGGCGGTCAGTCAGCGGTTCACAACAGCCGAAGCAGTTGAGACCACACTGCTCCAGAAACGGCAAGTTATATTCCAGTACAAACTCGTTCCACATCTGCGGAGAAAGCCCGACCGCCTCCTGGGCCTCAGCGAAGCCCCATATGTCGCGCAGCCGCACGTGCTTGCCATCAAAGTCGTCAGCAGGCAGTTCCTCGGTAAAACCTAAGCCGCCGGAGCCGACATAATCATTGCCATTGTTGAGCATCAGCAGTCCCTGCTCTTCCAGCGACTTCATCCATTCCAGCTTTATCTCCATCAGACGACGCAAGCCGGCATGGGCGAACTCAGGGTCGTCCACCATATCCCACATCATCTGCTCCAGACCACGCAACTGCGCCCAATCCCAGGTCAATGTAGGCGACCACCACCAGCTTTGTCCAACATGCACCTCCAGCAACCCTTCAAAGACCTCCTCAGCCCTCTGGCGATTGCGCTCGGTGGCCTCGCAATCTACCTCCGTGCGGAGAGTCTGAAGCTTGTCCAGATCTTTACGCTGCTTGACAGGTGGCTCCCAAACATAAGCACCGCGGTCTGTGTTGGGCTGGATACGCCGAGCCTCCAGCCCCAGCCCTGTGGTAGTGTGCACATAGCTGACCAGAAAGCGGTTGTCAGTAATTTGGTCATCATTGAAGTGTTCCGCAACATACAGCCGGCGCCGCAATTCGTACTCCCAACCGCGCAACAGTGGATCCTGGCAGCGCAGTCCATTTTCGTCAAGCAACTCCACCCAACCACCTTCGGGGAAAACCAGGACCATCGGCTTGGTCGCCCTTAGGGCGTTATGGTCATACCACATCTGGCGCTTTCGGTCCTGCTCGGGCCGGGCCGCAATTTCAGCAACGCGCTTGGCCAGTTCGCGCAGGATTGTATTATCGCTATGAGATACTGCCTTGCCCATTGTGCTCTTATTGTGTACAGTGATTGGCAGCGAGTGCTTTAACCGTACTGCTTGAACAGCTTCCCCCAGGTGGTGGTTTCAATGACCCTTTGGGCACGGGCACGACCATAACGGGGGAACCACCAGACGTCATGATATAGCCGGGAAGCCAAGTAGGACCAAGGCACTATGGGCGTTCGTAGCAACAGCTTCTCGAAAGGCTTCAGACAGCCGTGATAGATGGCCTTCTGTCCACGGCTGGCGAAGGTGTCCCCCACCTCAAAGTGCCAGTTTTCATTGGCGATCTCCTCATCGCCGACCACTTCTATCTCCTGCGGGTTACCAACGCCCAGACCCCGCTCATCGGCCAGGCGGATATAGTCCAGGCTCAGGGGGTCAAAGCCCATTATCCTGGCAGCGAGGGCATCAATTGCCACCTGATCAGCCGAGGCCAGCAGGACATTTTTAACGTGAGGAATCATACAGCGCGGGCCCGGGCCGCTACCGGCAATCGTCCCGTCCATCACTGCAAAAAGTCCCGGATGAATCTCATGCTGAATAGTCAACAGATCCACCAGTACCTCGTGAATACGAGCATGGCACCAATGGCGATTATTATTGAGCAACCCGCCGAAGGCGTTCTTCATCGCGCCAGTAGTGGTAGTAAAGACATGGGTTTTGACCGTAGGCAGGTGAATGGCGTTCTTGCCAACGAACATTTGCGGAATCTCAATACCATCAGGGTATATCTCGGGCAGAGCGAACAACTCCCCTTTCGGCTCGTAGATGATCCACTTCGTGTCCGGCTCATGGAGCCAGACAAACTCCAGCCCGTGTTTTTCGGCTACGGAGACCAGGTGATTGTTGACTGAGCCGAGCTTAGGGTCTACCACCACAGTGGCATTCTGGGCCGGGATGAGCTGTTCGGGTCGCCAACCGGCTTCCAACATCGCCCGTGTGACCCCGTCAAATTGCCAGGGTGTGGTGGAACAGGCCGGGTAGTAGTAATGCCAGGAGATATTGATCTTTAGCAGCGTGTCAATACCGGCAGGTAGGGCCTGAGTGTAACCAGCCAGTTCCATGACCCGCCGGATGTCGTCAAGCACAGTTTCGGGACGTGTCCAGACAGCGGCGACCCGGCCGTGCAATTTACTT
>JALGTS010000176.1 GCA_029821255.1 Candidatus Zipacnadia bacterium | reverse complement strand
GTCATCGAAGCATAGACCAAAGCCGGGCAGAATTTCTTCCTCGTCCAGCGCAAAACGTACCGGCTTCTCCGTGTCGCCCTCTAAGAAGCGCACAGGACGTTGCCAAACGGTTGTCCGCCGCCGCCCGTTCTCTAGATCCTCATGTTCGTGAAATACTGGCCGCCTTACGGGTATTCTCATGTCGGAATTTCCTTCTGTGCCGCTTCTCGATAATAGAATTTACGCCCCCACGTTACTCCAGCGATCCAACGATCATACCCACCATCGCCAAGCGCCGCGATGGAGTTGATGAAGTCGCCCGCCCAGCGGTCGGCGTCAATTTCCTGTTCTACTTGTGTGTTGTTGTCCGCGATCTCGCGTTCTAGAACCCATGGCGCTACATCATATGTCGGCGTCCGCGTTTCCTGATAAGGTAGTCTGATTGTAAACTCTCCACCACAGCAAATCCCAATAGCCGCGGCATTCTACGGAGAGTTTGACAGGATGTTTTGCCTCGCCCCGCCACTCAATTGCGGGAATGGATGGGTCGGAGACTTGTCCTAACCGCGTGTAGAGTGCCTGTTCAGCGAGGGCGGGCGTGGCCTCTCCCATCGTTAGCACCTGCTCGCGTATCCAATATCTATTTTGGCTGTCTGTATCTTCCACAGTAGTAGAGCGCACAGTAGAGGTGCCGTTGTAGTAGCGCGCCCACATCCGATTAGCCATAGATTGCAGAGATACGCTCATAGAAAACCCGCCCAGCGAGAGCGTCATACCAAAAATAAAGCCCTCCCAGACCCCGATGCCGCGATGGTTGAATACTTGTACTTCTCGAAACAGGTTTTCAGAGAAGAACGTATACATTTCGTTAAGAGATAACACAACATCAAAAGATGCGCGGTAGTGTCCGCCCATGGCGCGCTTGGTGTGGCGGTAGTTCTCAAACTGGCCGCGGCTTAGTGACTTATGATATGTGCCCGCCGATGATAGCGGATTGTTGCGGACTACGATTTCCTCGATCACGAAGAACCATCTCCTATGAGCGCGGCGTATCGCGGCACAACGTAGGCTTCTATGCCCAGACCAAGGTTGTGTACGTACAGCGGGGGCGTACCCCACGCGCTGTTATACGACAGAATAAGGAAGCAGAGTCTTGTCTCCTGTTGCGGTTCCAGTTCGGGCGGCGCGCCGCGTCGCGACCACGTTTCCAGAGGTACGAGGGCGTCGCCCGTGTTGTGGCGTGTGATGGTACGATCTTTCAGAATGCCGCCGTCTATCTCCAACACCTTGTCGCCGCGGAGAGCAGACGTTCCATAGTCGGAGTTGGTTACAGGGTCGTCTAGCTCAATGTGCCATTCGTCAATTGGAATGAGCACAAGTCGCCAGAGTTTCAAGTCCACAGTTCCCCCCAGTCCGGCCCCGCAGCCCGCGTGAATTTCAAAGATGAGGTCCATATCTGGATCGTCGGCGGCACTTTCTGGGCTAAAAGGAATATTGATGGTGCCGAAATCGAGAGCTATTCGTTCGTCTGCCGCGGCAAACGTCTGTTCATCGGTATCCCACTTTGGCGCGTAGTTGTCGGTGCCTTGTAGTCCAATGCGGAGCTTGACAGAGACATCGCCAGGGTCGCCGCCGACCTGCTCTCCGATGAGATAGGCTTTGTAGGCCCCTCGATAATAGCGTAGCATGTCGGTTCCCACTAGCCGCGCTCGCATTACTGTTGACTCATCGGAGGCGAAAGTACATTCGGCCCGAACCGCCGCCGGCGAATCGGGGGCCGACGTTGAGGATGTATCCGTGCCGTAGCTTACCGCCCATCCCGCGAACTGCCCGCTGTTGCCGAGGTTTAGCATGTGGCGAAAGCGGTGCAGGTTGCGGGACTTGGCCCCGATGATGATACGGCTGATGTGGCCGTAGTCGCTGGCCGTGCCGCCCGCCCCGGCGGGGGCGTAGAGGCGCAGAAGAAGTTTGGCGGGCGCGTCGCCCTTGAGTGCCCACGAGGGAATGTCTATGTGAGCGCTGTCCACAATTTCGGGGCGGCGGGTTTCGTTGGAGACGGGAACTACCGACCATGAGGGCGCGGCGTGCCTTTCTTGGATTGCTATCCCATAGTTAGATCCAGACAGTACCGCGCTTGCGGAACCTTTGAGTATGATAACAATGTCCTCGGCTGCTTGTTCAAAACAATCTTTCAGTGTCGGACCTGGATAGCAGACGTAATCAGTACCAAGCGTGAGATCGCTCCAACCCCCGCTAGTGTAGACTCGAAGATACAAGTCGGATGTGTCTAGCGCGCCCGCTACTGATAGTGCGGGAATAACGATACAGAATGCTGGGTATGGAGAATAAAACGCCAAAAGATCATTTTGCTCAACGGGATTCGGAAATAATTCCGCGCCAGGAACTAATTCTGTTCCAGAGGAGGCGCTGGCGTCCCAAACAGTAAGATGGGCGGGAATATTATTATCTACCTCGTGATTAGTTACATAGACGCGGGTGGGCAGACTGTCGTAGCCGATGGTGTAGGCATAGCGGGAAATCTTGAGTGGGCCTTGGGTGCCTGCATCTACATCAGCGGCGAATCCAACGCGCACCTCCTCAATTTCCTTCTGGTCGTTATCTACACCTGTTCGAGACGCTACTAACTGACCATTGTCGTACAGATATACTCCACCATCATCAGCGCCGGGGGCGGTTGCCGCTCTAAAGACAACAAGAAGATTGTGTATAGCTGATTTATCAAGTATTAAATCCGATGCACTTGTCAAAAAGCCTCCACTATCATTACACAGCCCGACACCAAGTTTGTAGTCATTTCCTTGCCGCTTCAGGGATAGCCAAGTGGTCCGGTTAGTTCCGCCAACGGCGGCGTCGTCATAGACTAACCACGGCAGAAAGTTGTCGCCATCCGCCATTGATAATTCAGAAATATCTAGCTTAAGGCGACAAACAATGGCTTTGCCTCGCCTAATACTATCATCTTCGCCACGACACCCGCTCGTTCCGCTATCCGCCGTGAAAACAACCCACTCGTCCTCATCTGTAATAGTAGTGGAGCCGGCGGTCCAGGTACTATCAAAATTGGCGCTGGTATGTACTTCTTTTTCCCACACAGGATACCATTCCATTTTCGATGCCGGTAGAGTACCAGGAACGGTGGGTTGCCAAAACGCGTCCTGAATAATAGGAATGCCAATCTCAGTTAGCACATTTTGATTGCGAAAAGGAATCTCAAACGGCGAGGAGACATTAAAGCCCTGGAAGCCGTACACCATAGCGTAGCGCGGCGACGTTTCGTCGGCAGTCTGTTGCACGACATAAACCGGCGTCAAATATCGAGGATCGCTGTGATACAGCGCTGCTTTGCGTAGAAGCCTGAATAGAGTTTGCACTTGCGTCGCGGCGTCGTCGTGGCTGGAACCTTTCACCATCAACTTGTATGTTCGTACAACTGGGGGGAAGGAGAAGCCGGATACGCCGCCGCCGCCGAGGCCTGACTTGGTGAACGAAATATCAACATCCATGCCCAGGCCGGGCAGGCCGTCGTATCGAATGGGAACGCTTGTCCCTAAAAGATCCACGCTTGTCGTGCCGTCTGTTATCTTAAATTGTGCTGCCATTTTATGTCAACGCCTGTCTTAGCAATTCTTTGAAACCGCGCTCGTCCATGCCGCTAGTGATGTTTACTTGGTCGATGCGTATTTGCTTTGTGGTTCCGCCGCCGAAGTTAGCTCCCGCCCCGACTGGAGCAAGTGCGCGGGTTAGCGGGCGAGCTTCGCGTGTAAGTTTGCGCATAGCGTCTGCCGCGGTATCTAGGCCGATGGCCAGAGGCGAGGGCGAGTGCCCAATTGCCCACTCTGGGATATTTCCGGCCAGATCACGTAGCTTTTGTATAGACTTTTCAGTCTTTTCGGCCAAACTACCCATAGCATTAGCGGCGGAGCGGATACCCTCAATAAACTCCTCTGGAATACTGATGCCCGGCAGGGCGCTTAGTATTTCTAGAAAGGA
>JALGTS010000175.1 GCA_029821255.1 Candidatus Zipacnadia bacterium | reverse complement strand
CGTCGCCTTCCGCGGCGGTATGGAGACGATCCCCATTGACGTCTATCCGCACCGTTGCCTCGGCATACGGCTCAGCGTTCTGCTCATGTTTTTCCACGATGACACGGAAGCCGTGCAGCTCAAATAGCTCAGGTAACTCCTCTCGGAGCCGGCGGGCCAGCAGTTCCAGGGAGGCTTCGGCAGCCTCATACTGATAGCCAGCATATTCGTGTTGCTTGACTGCGCTGAGTACCTCGGCGACCAGCGGATCATCGCGCTCCAGATCAGGCCACAGCTTCTGCAGTTTGTACAGTACCGTGCTGCGCCCGGCGTAGTCAGAGACCAAAAGCCGTCGCTCGTTACCCACGGTTTCTGGATTAATGTGCTCGAAGGAGTCCGGACGTTTGAGCACTGCGTCAATGTGCATCCCGCCTTTGTGAGCAAAGGCGGCGGCTCCGACATAAGGAGCCCGCTCATTGGGAGGCAGGTTAGCCACTTCGCTGACATATAGTGATAAGGCCGTGATCTCCTTTAGCTTGCCCGGGGGCAAGCAATGCCGGCCCAGCTTCAATTCGAGGTTAGGCACCAGCGTACATAGGTCAGCGTTGCCAGCGCGTTCTCCATATCCATTGATGGTGCCCTGGACCTGGCTGGCGCCGGCCTGCACTGCGATTAGACTGTTTGCCACGGCCATACCGGTGTCGTTGTGAACATGAATGCCCAGAGGCAACTCAAATTCGGCGGCAACTGCTGCCATTATCTGCTCCATCTCATGAGGCATAGTTCCGCCATTGGTATCACAGGGCACCAGCCAGTCGGCACCGCCGCGAGCTGCCGCTCGCAAGGTTTCCATGGCATATTCAGGGTCGGCTTTGTAGCCGTCAAAGAAGTGTTCGGCGTCGAAGATCACTTCTCTGTTGTGGCTTTTGACAAAAGCCACCGACTCTTCAATCATAGCTAGGTTTTCATCCCGGTTGGTACCTATGACATCGGTAACGTGCAGGTCCCAGGACTTGCCAAAAATAGTGACCACCGGTGCCTGCGACTCAATTAGATAACGCAGAATTGAGTCTTCTGCAGCGCTGGTGTCTTTGCGACGGGTGCTACCAAAGGCGGCCAGCTTGGTCTGGCCCCAATCCAAGTCCCGGGCTCGCCGAAAAAACTCCTGATCCGCAGGATTAGTCCCGTTGGGCCAGCCCCCTTCAACGTAGGCTACACCTATGTCAATCAGCCGCTGTGCCACCCGCAGCTTGTCCTCCACACTAAATGAGATGTGTTCTGCTTGACAGCCGTCGCGCAAGGTTGTGTCATAGACTTTGACATCACTGTTGTTCATCTTGCACACCTCTACATTCTCCTTCGGCAAACAAAAAGTCCGTCTCGCAATATTCAGAGACGGACATAGATATTCCGCGGTACCACTCTGATTGACGAGCGAGGAGCTCGCCCACTTGAGCAGATACGGGCGGCAACCGCTGTTGCCCGCCGATATCCTCTCCTGATAACGGAGGAGTTCCGACCCAGCTTACTTGGCAGAGTACCTTTCAGCCAGCAGCTCAGGGGTGATTTTCGGACAAGTTCAGCCTACCGGGCTTCCACCGTCTCCGGCTCGCTTTCAGGATCCCTTACCCTACTCTTCCCCGTCGTAGCCTTTAACTTTGTAGTAACAGTATACCACAACTGCATTACTTTATGCAAGTCCCCCCCGGAGGGTCGGTAGAGCCACCATACCGCTGAGGGAGCGATGCGGTATGGAATACACTATCGTCTACTGTTGAGCCACTTGTGTGTGGAGGGAAGGGAGCAACGAACTTAATCACAAAGGGCGTAACCTGATTGAGTCGTACCGCGCTTGAGCCACTGCCCAATGGTAGGTCAGCTTACCGGACCAGTTGGCGCGGGGTTAAAGCCAGCCTGTGAGCTGAGCAAGCAGCCGCGAATACTCCACAAAGTTAGGCCAGGAGATATCGGGCGGTACCCCGTGGTCGCAGCCAGGAATGTAGCCGCCGTCTGCCAGAATGGAACAGCGATGAATGACCTCCTTGCGCATAACCTCGCCGCCTTTGGCGATGGCTCGTTTGTCGATCCCTCCGATATAGCCCATCTGCTTACCGTAGCGGTTGCGGAACTCCACCACATCACTGCCGGCGGCTACTTCATTGGGTAGTTCAGTATTGATGCCGGCCTCTATCCACAGAGGAATAAGCTCGCCGACGTAGCCGTCGGAATCCATCCACACCACCGGGCAGCCGCTGGCCTTAACCTGTTTGGTCCAACGGCGCCAGGAAGGCAGGAGAAATTCCCGACACATCTGCGGCGAAATCATACTATGTCCCTTGTAGGCCATATCTTCGCTGATGCCGAGATAATCCAGCTCTACCCGCTGCAGGATCGGATTAAGTGTCTGGGTGACAAACTCGTCCCAGAATTGGATCATTTCGTGAACCCACTCGGACTCCTCAATCATCAGGATACATAGTGCTTCAAAGCCGACCCATTCCCGAAGTTGCCAAAACGGACCGTTTATGTTAAGACCGACGACATAATCGCGGTTCTGCAGCTTGGCACAGCGCTCGTCAAAGTCGCCCGGGAAGCGCCTGCGGTCATGGGGGTTATAACGCGTCTTCATCTGCTCCCATTCATCGCGATTCGTGACTGGAAAGCGCCACCAGCGTCTGGTAACGAAATCCTTGGCCTGGCGGATATAGGTATAGTCATACTCGTCGGAGATCTCGGTTATCGCGCCCATCCAATCGCGGACAAGATAGTGGCCATTGCGGTGTTCGAGAACCTTTTCTTCAAACTTGGGGATCATTTGAAAAGAGACGCCCAGATCAACGCGAGGCTGTGTCTGCTCTTGTTCTATACCCAGTACTTCCAGTAGGTAGCTATACCAGTTGACGCCGTCAGGCAATCCTTCCTGGTGCCAGCGAGCCAGAGTTGTTTCCCGAGGCCCGCCGGGGTTGAACGGAATCTTATCGGGGTTGCCGAATAACAGCGTCTCGCGGTATCGTTGGCGAGGAGTCATTTTGATTCTCCGTTACGTGGTTGGGCACAGATGCAGCACTCAACTCGGGCACTACAGTTGGGGCAGCGTTCAACAGACACGCCACAGGGATATCCCGCCGCCGCTTCGGGGGTTAGGAACTGATATTTGGCCCCTAACTCGCCCTCGGGCACCTTCGCGGTGACCTTAATGTAGTTGTCATCAGATAGCTGGTCAGCCCGAATGGTGAATCGTTTTTGCCCGAAGCTATCCTCGGCTGGCTGCACCATCCAACCGCGTGGCACTTCCAGCTCAATTTGCGCAGCAACTGGCTCCAGATTGCGGCAAACTGAGACGCCCACGGTGCGTGCTATCCCCGGCTGCATAATCGGCTCGCCGCCGTAATGGAAGGCAATGTCATAGCCGCCTACTCTTTCTATAGCTGATTGCGGGTCCTGCTGGAGGACAGCCAGCGCCTGGGTGTTGTCGCTGAAGCAGTATATTACATCTTCCGGAATAACAGTCTCCGGACCGATCTGTGCTACCGTTGAGCGGGCGGCCACCAGTTCTTTGCCTATTGCAACTGTCTGGTCAGTGAGTTCGCTTATCGTCGCGGGTGCATCTAGGTTATGCGTAAACTTGTGAAGGATGATATATT
>JALGTS010000174.1 GCA_029821255.1 Candidatus Zipacnadia bacterium | reverse complement strand
CTGGCTGGTTGTCAAGTAGAACATAGTGACAAACAGGCCAAAGAAGAGGATGGCGGCTCCCAGGTCACGTTGCCCTATAAAGATTGCCAAGCAAAAGAGCACGATGAGCAGTACCGGTGCCAGCGACCGCAGCGAGGGGGGCTGATTACCGCGGTGCTTCCTGTTACTGAGATGCACCATCTGCCCGAAGCCAGCCAGAGATATCGCCATCAAGATTTTGGCCACCTCGCCTGATTGAAAGGTAACTATGTGCGGAATAGACAGCCACAGGCGTGCACCGTTAATCTCCTTACCCCACAATATTGTAGCCGCTAACAGAGCGATTGCGGATAGGCCAGCCAGGTACTTGAATCGGGCTAAGGAGCGAACATCCTCGACCAACAAGTAGAGCGCGACCATCAGAGAGACGCCAATGATGATGGCGATGAGCTGGCGACTGGCCAGGGAGGCGTCTATCCGTGTCAGGAAGATTATGCTCAATACAGATAGCAGTCCACATAGAGGCAGCAAGAGGCGGTCACGGCAGCCATTAACCATATCCATCAACAAAACCGCGACCAGCAGAGCACTGGCCGGTGTCAGCCCGCGCATTGCCCAGCCCAGCGGTTTGCCGGTGGCTGCCGTAACTAATGCCAGTCCTGCTGCTCCTATTACAGCGCAGGCTATCAGCAGTATTATTTCTACGCGTCTGGCTTGACCTATTGGGGACTAACTCCTTTCATGTTGGTGCTGCCCGACGACTTGTGTGCTTAGTGCTGGTAGCGGAAGGTGGTGGTTCCGATAGTAATCTCGTCCCCATTGCTCAGGACGACATCATCCTGGATTCGGCGCCCGTTGTGTAATGTGCCATTTGTGGAATGATAATCCCGCAGTACGAGGCTGTTGTCTTGCTGGACAATCAACGCGTGGGTGGCTGAGACATAGCGGTCTTGCAAGCAGAGGTCGTTATGGGACTTGCGGCCGATGCTGATGGACTTGCTCAGTGGAAAGATAGTGCCCACCGAAAGATTGGTAGCTGATGTCTCAATCACAAGCAGGCGCGGGGGGCGAGGTTGTTCGGCGACTACTTCCTGGGCCTTCCGTTTGAGCTGGATTGGCTCTTGCAGGGACTGCCCAAAACCACGCTCAAGTGCTGACCTCTGCCCAGGTTGACCACTGTGCCGAACGCCAAGTCGGCGGGGCGGGGCAATATGGACAATAAGTATGCGAAAGGCTGCTACGATAAACAGATATAACAGCGCGACAAATAGATACTTACCAATTGTCAGTATGAGGCTTAGTTCCACTACTGATCCTCTGGCGGGTAATGTGTAAGCTATTTGAGGAAAGCTTTTGCTATCCGTCACCAAGATTATAGCAAAGCGGGCAGGTGCTGTCACTATGTGGGCAAATAGATAGGCATTTGTAGCATCTGAAGGTGCAAAGGTAGCCGGTCCGGGAAGCGGCTTTCATATCATAGTGATTTGTGCTATAATGAGATAATGTTAGAGTGTGTTGGAGATGTTCACCCGCCTAACGACACAGATTACTTCAGAGAACTCGGAGGGTGAAAGGGATGTCAAGAGGTCAGCGCAACGATCGGCTGCGGCGTGATATAATAGGTATTGGCCTCGCCGCCCTCGGTGCAGTGGTACTTGTCAGCCTCGTCTACGGCCAGCAGGCCACTGGCTTCCTTCCTCGGAACGTCTCCCAGGGCCTGCTGCTGGCCTTTGGGGTCGGTGCCTATCTTACCCCGATTATTCTGCTGGCGCTGGGTGTGCTACATATGCTGGAACGCCAGGATCTGGGTGATATGTATACGGCCATTGGTCTGGGGCTGCTATTCCTGATAGTGATGATACTGTTCCAGTTGTCAATCCCCCTGGAGGACTTCTTCTCACGGGAGGCTGTTTTGACTGGTGGGGGCTACATTGGCGCTGCTTTGGGCTGGCTTCTGCTCAAGGTGGTGGGGCTATGGGGCAGCTATATTGTGCTTTTTGCTCTCGGAGTGATTGCTATCCTGTTGGTAACGGGAGTTTCCGTACAAGCTCTGGCCAGCCGCACGGTTTCTATGCTAACCAAAGGTGGTGTCCGGGCGCGTCGCAGGGTCAGCCGCAGTTGGCCTGGCCGCGAGGCGAGTCTGCGGTTGCGAGCTGAGAAGACGGTACGGCGCGACCGTGCAGCCCGGCGCAGTATCCGTGGCTCCCGTGTGGAACTTGAAAGCGAGCCCTCTGATGTGGCTGCCGCAGGGGAAGAACTTGGCAGCGGCCGCCGACCGAAAGGGTCAAATCCAGAGTCGGCGGTGGAATCTCAAACCGATGACTCCTCAGTAAGTCAGGAGCAGCCAGAGAAGCCTCAGTTGCAGCTGGTAAGTGAACCGATAGGCTTTACGCCACCACCTCTGACGCTTCTGAGCAAAGAAGGTATGGACTTGCAGACCGGTGAGATGCGCCAGGAGATCGCTGAACGCATCATCAAGCTGGAAGATACTCTGGAAAGTTTCGGTATCAATGCTACAGTTGCTCACTATGAGTGCGGGCCGGTGTTGACCCGCTATGAGGTTGAGCCGGAGAAGGGCATTCGTGTGAGTAAGATCGCGCGCTTAGCCGACGACCTGGCTATGAACCTGGCAGCAGTAGATGTGCGTGTGGAGGCGCCTATTCCTGGCAAGTCGGCCATCGGTATTGAAGTACCCAACGAGCACCGCTCAATAGTAAGCCTGCGGGGGCTGATGGAGCTGGAGGCATTTAAGAATCATCCGGGTACCCTGCCGATAGCGCTTGGCCGCGACATTGCTGGCGGGCCAGTGGTGACCGATCTTGTGCCTATGCCTCATCTACTGGTTGCCGGTGCGACAGGAGCGGGCAAGAGCATTTGCCTGCATACGGTGATCCTGAGTCTGATAATGACGCACTCGCCCCGCGAATTGAAGCTGATCCTCATTGACCCAAAGCGAGTAGAATTGACCATATATGACGGCATCCCCCACTTGATGTCGCCGGTGGTCTATAGCGTCAGGGAAGCGGCGGACGTGCTGCACAAGGCAATAATGGAAATGGAAAAGCGCTACGATAAGTTTGCGCTGAAAGGTGTCAGCAATCTGCGCGAATATAATGAATTGGCCCGGATGCCCAAGGAATATGCTGCTGATGAATTCGAGCCGTTCCCCCGTGTGGTAATCATAATTGACGAACTGGCTGACTTGATGATGCAGGCACGGGCGGAATTCGAGTACTCCATCTGCCGCATAGCCCAGTTGGCCCGTGCGACCGGCATTCATCTGGTCATTGCAACCCAGCGGCCAGCAGCCAATATCATCACCGGCAATATCAAGGCCAATATGCCCTCGCGCATCGCCCTGGCGGTGGCCTCAAACGTTGACTCGCGGGTTATTCTGGATACCCAGGGAGCTGAGCGGCTGATCGGCTCGGGTGATATGCTCTTTGCGCCCATTGATGCTCCTAAGCCCCGCCGCATCCAGGGTGCGTTTGTACGGCGCGAGGATATCGCCAAAGTCGTTGACTATCTGTGCCGACAAGGTGAGCCAGAGTTTGAGATTGAGCCAACTGTCCCGTCTGAAGACGAGGACTACGCCGCCGAGTTGGAGGCCAGTGACGAGCTGTTGGAAGCCGCTGCCGAGTATGTCATCAG
>JALGTS010000173.1 GCA_029821255.1 Candidatus Zipacnadia bacterium | reverse complement strand
GGATTGGTATAATTCAGCATCCAGGCGTCGGGGCAGAGCTGTTCCATATCCCGGCAGATGTCCACCAGCACCGGAATAGTGCGCAGCGCCCGGAAAATGCCGCCAACACACAGGGTGTCGCCCACTGGCTGGGTAATCCCGTATTTGTAGGGAATCTCAATCTCATTTTCAAAGGGCGGCAAGCCATGAGCCAGGATGGTGCAGATGACGTAGTCAGCTCCGTCCAGTGCTTCGCGCCGGTCAGTGGTAGCGGTCACTGTGGCCGGTAAATTCTCCTGCTCAAGTAGCTTATCGGCCAGTTGCTTACTGACGTCCAGGCGTTCTTCGTCAATGTCCATAAAGGCGAATTCGGCCTCGCGTAGCGCCTCAAAGCTGAGTATGTCGGTGAATAGCTTGCGGGTGAAGCCTACTGACCCCGCGCCGATTAGGGCGATTTTCGGCATAGCGATTCTCCTTTTTCATTTGCAGGTATTGTCAGTGCGGTTGTCCTATATTTCATCACGTCTCTGAGTTCACCTCTGGCGACTGCAGTCAGCTTATCCCCACCCCGTATTATTACAGGAGGGCAAACTTGTTGTCAATGGTATGATGCAGTTCGCGGTGACACCGCGGCTGGGCTATCTGTCAGCAGATTGTAGCTGTGGGCCAAAGTATAGTTTCTGGGGCCAGGGTACGAAGCAATGACCTATTGCCGAATGTATTAGGCAACATACTGTTGTATGAATAAGATGTTTTCGGGAGGAGCTTCGTATGGGATTGTTCCGGTGCCCAGCAGCAGGTTGGGGCGACCTTCGGCCAGTTTCAGTATCTCGTCAATTTCGGCAGCAATCTCCTGTTTGCTGCCATAGGTGTAGACTTGGACGTCAAGATTGACCCGCACTTTGATATGGGGATAGTTGTCCATCTTTTTAATGAAAAGTTGGCGGTCAGTCTCGGCAGGGCAGATTAGAAAATCGGTCCCGGTTTCGACCATCGCGGGGATAAGCGGAGCGGTATCGCCGCCGATAACGCAGGGCAGAGTATGGCCTGCGACCTGGGCCACTTCTTGGAGGGTGCGCTTTAGTGGCGGCAGTTCGATCTGACGGAACTGGGCAGGAGAGAGCAGCGGCGGGGCAGCGGCTGATTCAAAGAAAACGATGTCCAGACCGGCCTCCAACACTGCACGGCTGAAGCTGATTTGCCCAGGTATCAGCTTTTCCAAAAATCTACGGGTCCGGTCTGGGGCGGTTGCCACTGCCATCATAAGCTGATTGAGACCGAGCAAGCTGGCAGCAATTGAAAACGGGCCGCTGATCGGAAGGCGGACGTCAGCCTGGGGAAAATCGGCCTTCAGGCGCTGGGCAGCCTCAATCATCATCGGTATGCGCCCGGCAGTTGTCGGATCAAACGCCTCAACCTGGAGTGCTTCGTCCAACGAGGCGAACAGAGGCTCGGTAATCGCTGGTATGCCGGTCCCCGCCGGTTTGTTGACCTTTGCGCCATATGCTTCTGCTTCCAGGTTGTAAATGTCAATACCTACTACTACCGGGAAGTGATGGTAGAGCTTGTAGGCCTCCCGATGGGCTTGATAAACCAGGTCTGCATCCCGCGAGACTTCCCAGGGCGTCATGCCCAGGAAGCGAGCGGCATGTTCGTAGACCGACAGCGACAATGGTATTTTCATCATTTGTACCTCCCGTAGGTTCGGGCAACCTCCACCAGTTTGTATGGATTTTCGGTAACTACCTATCCTGTGGTAATGTAAATGTATATTCATACACGCGCAAGGTTGTTAATGGTGGGTCGGAATTTTTCGTGCCCACCTTGAATATTGGGCCCTACGCCCGCAGGCTGCATTGCCCCAGGAGCCGCGGCCGGTTATGATGCCAACGCTACCTCACTATCAATCAGGGCCACAAGCATCTTGTATGACTCGGAGGGCATAGAGCCCGCACTGGCAATACTCGACTGACGTTGAGTCGGAGTCCATACCGACCGTACGAATAGGCTGGCTCATTGGCTCCCTCTTCGGAATGGATAACGGTCAAGTAGTCTGGGTCTTCACAGGTTGAGGAAGCGTTCACATCAGTGCCTGCATCATATGCCAGGCTTCCTCCAGCCGGCGCCAGTTGCGGTAGGCGGTCTCGGCGTGGGTGCGTAGGCTGTCGGCTTCCCAGAAGACCCCCAATTCAAATACTACTGGGCCAGTGTAGTCTATCTCCACCAGGGCGTCCATTACGCTAGGCCAGTCAATAAGCCCAATGCCGGGCGGGCGGTGCAGGTCCGCTCTCCCCGGTGGCTGGGTGGCGAAGCGCGGCGCATAATTGTCTTCAAAGTGTGTTTCATTGAGGTAGGAGCCCAGCGTCCGGATGAACTGGGCGGGATTACCACCGGAGATTGTGCAGTGACCGGTATCCAGACATACTCCCATATTCGGCGCGCCGACATCGTCAACTAACTGAACCAGTTCTTCGGGAAAACACCAGGTCGCTACGCCCACAGCGTCGGGCCAGAGGTTTTCCACGTTGATGGCTATCTCAAGCTGGTTGGCAGTAAGAGCGATCTCGCGCAAGCAGGCACAGAACTCTTCATACGAAGTCCAGGATTGTCCTTGGAACTCCTGCTCTGGTCTCCGGTGACCACAGTGGAATGTCGCATTTTTCACACCACAAGTGCTGGCCAACTGGAGGCACTGCGAATAGTAAGCAACCAGGTCTTCGGCTGAGCGCTGGGCCGCGGGTGGGTTATAGTCGGGCAGGTGTACGCCGTGAGGCTTGATCTCCGGGCGAGCGGCCAGAACCTCCGCCCCCGTATCAGCCTCGGGATCATCCCAGTTGAGGTGGTCAATGTAGACATAGTCAAAGCCAGCCTCAGCGATGATATCCAATGCCTCAACTGTCAGATCACCGCAGGTGTTGATACCCAGCGGCCAGCGACGTTTCTGCATTGCTATTGCCTCCGAGAGTCATATTGCGGGCATAAACTCAATCTGTGCTACCTATCCCTCGCATATATGGCAATGAATTCGGCATAGCAGAGAGCCTGCGTCAATGGCAATTACTCCAGGTATTTCCTTGCCTCAGCAAAGTGGACCTCCCGGCAAGCGGCGAACTATGCAATCTGGTGGGACGGCCAAAGCGTGGCGATGCCCCCCAGTTGATGGCAGTCAAAACGATTTCCCAACAGGATAGCCGGAGGCTAATGGAGAACATTAGTTAGGCATAGCAATAAAACAACTCTCATCAGCGTCGGTATAACAGAGATAGCAGTTGCCAGCAGCCCGCTGGGACTGCTGGCAAGGGGCCTGCATGTGCTCTTCTCTGTGTTGCTGGGCTGGTATATTGTGGCATTGAGCATAGTAGAAACGAATGTGGAGTTCACAGGTGTGAAGGAGAATGACCGACGCCGGCGAAATATAGTAGTGAGGCTGGCTGTGGTAGAATCTGTTGCCGGGAGGAGAGATTATGTCTGATCTGCGCAAGCGGATAACTGAGGACGAAGGTTCGTTGCAGAGGCTGATGTCATACATCCCGGGTTTTGCTGGCTACCGGGAGCGCCAGATTCGCCGCAAAGCCGACCAGATGGTGCGGGAATACTTGGTTGGCATGCTTGACGACATCCGTGAGGATATGGACGAGTTTGTCAATCGATGGGCTCGGG
>JALGTS010000172.1 GCA_029821255.1 Candidatus Zipacnadia bacterium | reverse complement strand
TAGCTCGGTAGCATGATGGGGGCAGTGGTTAATATCACCGCTGGTGCCCTGGAAGAACAGTGTACTTACCTGTTCACCATACACAGCCCGGATTGTCTTGGCCAACTCACCTGGCCAGTCAGCAGATATAAAATCAGCCGAGCCTCCCCCGATCACATCCACATGCAAAGCGAAGTTCGTCAGCAGACCACGCAGATTACTTCGTTGATCATAGACACCTACTACCACCATCTCAGGGTCAATTGGTCCAGCAACACCTGCAACCTCTCTGGGATCGCCGTTCCAGCCAAAATGCTCGGTCCCATCGCGCAGTCGCAGCAAGCGATTGAACGATAGCTCCGCTTCGTAACCAGTGTTAGCTCTTAATTGTGCCTCAAACATCTGGCCGACAGCTTCCTCTACAGCTTCTGCGATTGTGGGTGCCAAATCGGCAACATAATCGCTATTCAGCGACACGAACACCGGTGCCACCTTGCGAGCTGAGATCTCGGGACCCGTATGAGTGTGCGTGGCTGAAATCATCACCGATTCCGGCGATATGCCCACGCGCTCAGCGATGCGGTCCTTAGCCGGCTTGACTATCTCTGCCGTCACGTGCAGCAGATCACATACGACCAGCACTACACGCCGGCCGCCGGCTTCAAACACGACAGCCTTCACATACAGATCATCACGGACGCTTTCGCCAACCCGCTCGTGAAAGTACCCCGCTAAATATGCGGGGACCGGAGGAGTAATTACCTTTTCCGCAAAGCCTACCTGAATCATAACAGTGCCTCACTCTGCGCACAGGATTCGGCTCATTGCTGGTTGTTCTTCGCGATTGAGGAGACTGCTTCCTTCTTTTGCATACCAGCATGCAGGAAAAGAGCACAGCACAAGCGAATAACAAAACACTACTCGGCTACTCAACCAGGAGGAACAAATGATGGAACGACGCCAATTAGGCAGAACGGATCTACAGCTATCTGAAATCGGACTGGGATGCTGGATAATGGGTAAGAGCCAGTGGATTAACGTGCGGGACGAGGAATCCATTGCCACCATTCACAGCGCCATTGAACAGGGTATCAATTGGCTGGATACCGCCGAGGGCTACGGACGCGGGCATTCCGAGGAGGTCATCGGCGAAGCCTTGCAGGCCCATAATCGTGAAGAGATTATCATTGCCACCAAGGTTAGCCCCGAGCACCTCGGTCGGGAAAAGCTGCCCGAGGCCCTGGCCGGGAGCCTGCGACGGTTGCGTACTGACTACATTGATCTGTATCAGATACACTGGCCCAATCCCTACTACGAGTACGACAAAGATCATCCAGAAATCCCACTGGAAGAAACCATGGAGGCATTACTCACCGAGCAGGAAAAGGGTAATATCCGGTATATCGGCGTCTCCAATTTCAACGTCAGGCAGATGGCACAGGCGTTGGCGATCGGCCGCTTTGACTCCCTGCAACCGCCATATAGTCTCTTTTTCCGGCACATTGAGAAGAGTATCGTTCCCTTCTGCCTGGAAAATGACATCGGCATAATAGCATATAGTCCGCTGGCACAGGGCTTACTTACCGGCAAATTCAGTCCTGAGAACCGACCTGAGCCAGAAGATATTCGCTCCCGCAACAAGCTATTCCAGTCGCCTACTTTTGAGGCAGCCATTGAGGCTGTCGCGACCGTCCGCGAAGTCGGCGAACGCTATGGCAAAACCCCGGCTCAGACGGCAATTCGTTGGGTGATACAGCAGCCGGGAATAACTTCTGCCATCGTTGGCGGGCGTAATCCGCATCAGGTTCAAGAGAACGTCGGGGCAACAGGCTGGAAACTTGATGACGAAGATATCAAACTACTCAGCAGCGTTGGCGACCAGGTTATGTCTACTCTCCCTGATGAGGATATGCGCATGTGGGTAGACTGATCCAGAATGCTTTGCCAACGCTGTTGACCAGCCCCATAGCCATACCAGTAACCGGCCGGGGATATACTTACTTGATGTTGACAGCGCTAAGTTTGGGTAGCCTGGTTCTGTTCGGAGTCGGGTTTACTGCTGCCAACAGATAGCTGCCTACAGCCCACCACCGCTTCGTGCGAAAGGGGGCACGGTCTACATGGTTCAAGAAGGCTACCGTAAACGAGATGCCCCATCCTATTCACCAATGTGGATCGGTAGCTCCCAAGCCACTTGGTCGTTCACCTTCACTTGGCAACGATATTTGCCGGGCTGAAAGCTCTCTGCATAGCGGGGATAGATGGTTACCGCAAACTTACGGCTTCCCGAGACCAGCAACAGCCGCTGGAGTAATAAGCGATCGCCATGAAAGAACTGGACAGTGACCTTCGTATTGGCAGGAGCATCGATCAACTGTAGCAACACAACCAATTGGGCGGTATCGGCAGGAAAGTTCTCCCCGGCATTCACCAGCTTATTATCCTCATCCAGGGAAGTACCAACTGCGGCCTTCCGCAGGCAACTATCCAGGTCACGGATGATGGCATCCGATTGGTTCTCGGAGGCAGGTTCGGGTTCCTGGCGGGCGCGCTGCTGACTTTCCTGGTCAGCCCGATAGGCCAGCAGGGCTTGTTGGTCGGTGCTGAGCTTGGCCCATTGCTGCTGGTCATCGGGCCGGATGCGCATATTCTCAATTAGTTGCTTTATTACCTCGTCAGGCTTGACCTGTGGCAAAGCGGGAAATGTCAGGCTTAGCTCCCACAGGTGTTCGGAGGCAGCCAGTACCCAGATTCGCGCCTGCAGGTCGGTCCCATCCTCCAGCAAAGTACCAGCAACAGTGGCCGCCGGAATGCCGCAGACCTCGGTAAGGCTTGCTCTGGTCACATGAAACTGCTTGTCGGCCCGGAGGGTTTCTTCCAGGGTTGCCTGGAGTCTATGCAAATCCAGCAGGCCATTCGCCGGCTCCACTGTTATAGTGACGCTGGCCGCTGAGCCTTCGTGCACCAAAACTACCGACGCGGCGCCATCCGGGAGTGCGCGATATGGTCGGAAATGCCAGGAAGCTGGAGCGCTTACTCGCACCGAGCTGGACCCAACCGGCATAATTACGCAGTCGGCGCTTGCCTTCTTTTGATCTGCCCCAAGCACACTGACAAGCCCCAGAAGTGTGCCTGCCAATAGCACAATCACAGCATAATACCGGTGCCGCTGCCTCATGGTCATCGCCTACATAACTAATCGGTCATCTGCCAGCAAGCATTAAGTTAGATGACGTACCTTTGTTATACCCACCAAGAGCATATCTTGAACCTTTCTTGAGCTGGTGATGCAGACTACGATCAAGTCACGACCTGCCTTATAGAATGTGCGAAGGGAATATTAACTAAGAATCCCAAGGGAGCACCAACCCAAAGCGTACCCACAGAACCAGGAGTTGTTGACGAAGCCCGAGTCCAATCCTTGCCACAAGAGGAAGCTTGGCCAGGGGATTACCGGATTAGATGAGGATGCCCAATTTCAATGTTCCCGACGGCGATGAGGAGGTCCTTAAGCCGCTCGGGGTCAGCCATGCGAAAGGCCGTAGCCGCCGCTGCCTGGTACTCTCTTCGCTGGGGCCAAAGGGCATGCCATCACTGACCAGCTCGATTGCTTGGTTGCAATCGGGCTCGCCATCGGCAATAAACTGGTCAACAGTCCAGTTGAGAGCAAC
>JALGTS010000171.1 GCA_029821255.1 Candidatus Zipacnadia bacterium | reverse complement strand
GATAGCTGGCTCCACGACGATGGAAGGCAATTCCAGCACAGGGGGCTGGGGCATCAGGAGGGGCCGGCCCTGACCGACCCACTGCAGATCAGCCAACACCGGGGGGGCCAGCCGGACCATTGCGTTGTTGCCCACTGTGAACTGGCCGCTTACGGCACTGTCAAGCTGGATCTTCGTCAGCCCTGGCAGCCCGGTGATTTCGTGGCTCTCTGCTGCTGTGTCGTCGTCAATTAGCTCCACCTGATCGCCGACTGAGAATAGCCGGTTACTGCCCACGGATATCTGGTTCGTCCCATCGGTATCTTCGCTGAGCAGGACGCTGCTCTGGCACAGCAGGCGAATGGCCCGGGCAATCTCGTTGTAATGCAGGGACTTGTCCATTTCTTATCCTTTGCGATATCTGCTCAGAGCTCTTGTCGTTGCAGGGCGACCTTGATGTGGTGACCGGCACCGGCTTCGTCCAGTACACCCAGGACAGTATAGCTGGTCACCGCCTCCACCGTATCGCCTGCCGAAAATCCTGTGCTCAGGGCTGCTGCCAGATGCAGAGTGTCACCATCTACGTAATCTACCACCGCCAGCTCCCAGCCGGACTCACCCCGCAAGTGGATGCGGCCGCCGGCGGCAAAGCCATAGGCCGAAGCCACTACCAGGGAGGTACTTTCCGCTGGGGCTGCTTCGGTCAACGTCGTGACGGCAGTTACCTGCGCCAGCCGGTCGTTGGCGGCTATCTCAGTAGGTGCCATATAGGCGACTGCCGTGGCCCCGGGAAAGCGTCCTATCAGCGAACGGTCCAGGTCAGCGCTGGTCGGACGTAGGCGCATAGGCACCTCCGCTTGGAGCAGCACATAAGTGGGGTTAGCCACCTGCAAGTCGTTTTCCACCGCAACCTGTGGCCGGCTGAGGTTGGCCGTGGCATTTAGCAATTCTCCAAAGCTATGGTCGGTCATATCGGAACTCCCTGGTTACCGCGAAACGTTGGTTAATGGAGATTATTCCAGAAGCGGGGTTTTTGCGGAATCCGTCTGCGCACCGTTTCCCTTAGACAACGGCCATACCCACACCGCGGTAGGGGTAAAGCGCGTCGTGAGCTTCTTGGGTAAGCCTTTCAATGACTGCGCCATATTTGCCCTCACGGGCATAGCGTACCGAATAGTCACCGATGCGTACCGCAGCCGTCTGGCTGGTCTCCCCGGCGGCCTCGGCCAGGATCTGGGCAGCAATAAGCTTGGCCTGGGCCATACTCACCTCCGCCGGCACCTGCCCGTAGCCCCAATCAACCAGTAGTTCAATATTCTGGAGACCTCCTGGGAAATTGGTGCCGATGCTGGCCGAGGGTTTCAGCCGGATCTCGGCGACTTGCGGATATACTACATAATCATCAGCGGGTACCTGCTGGCCGGAAATACTGATCTGATAGACCTGAGCCAGCGGGACGATGCCTAAGGAGGCCAGTGATAGCCGGTCGCTGCCGGTGCCGTCTACGGTGATCCGTTCATCGGCGTGCCACCGAAAGTCGTGACCGGCGATACGGTCAACTGCTTGTGCGGTCATTGGCTGTAGAGTTTGAATCCGTTCGTCCACGTCCTGGGTATCGCCAATACGCGACAGATCGTAGCCGGCCAGCAGCGCTCGCACTTGCTCAATTGTACAGTAAGAACTGATACTACCTGTGCTGAATACTCCGTAGGCTACCATTCTTCGGACCACACTCCTTCAGCGCTGCGCACTCGCACCTTCCAGAAATAGGTCTGGTAGTCGGTCAGCGCCTGTCCTTGGTAAGTGGCGGTTGTCTCGCCACTGAGCACCACGCCGCTGTCCCACAGATCCCCGATACCATTGTCCAGTTGCTGTTGGCTGCTGGCGACGATTATCTGGTAGGCGCTTTGTGGGCTGCTCTTCGGATGCTGATAAGTCCACGAGAAGGTTGGGGTGGGATCTACAACGTTGGCGGGATTGGCCTCGCCTTCTACCTGCAGGTCAATAGCTGACGGGTAGTGGATAACCTTGGGCTTGATCTCCCAGGCAAACAACTGAGGTGATTCGTCGCCGGCCTGAGGCCTACTCAGGTGAATACGCAGGCGCAGGTAGTCAGGGGTCAACTCGCTGAGTGAGGCGCCCTGCCAGGTTACCAATTGCTCTATGCCAGAGCCGGTTGCATCGCAGTCCTGCTTGCTGTAGCCAGCCAACGGCTGTTCGCTTTCCGGATCCAACACCTCCACCTGGAGGTCGCCGTCATTGAGTTCAATGTTGAAATATAGCTCACCCCAGCCGCCGGCAGGCTTTTCCAGTATGGGTGTCTCCAGCCATCCGATGGTCTCGGCCTCCGCGATACTGTACCAGGTCTCGCCGTTGTAGCGGCACCAGGCAAAGTTGCAGGTGCCACTCCAGTTGACCAAATAATAGTAGATGCGCTTGTCGCCCAGGCGGAAAGTCGGCCCTGGGGTCAAGCGGGTGCCCTCGCCGGGTAGCTCACCTTGAGGGATGAAGGCATCTGTGGTCGAGCCTGACGGCCACATCTCCTGGAAGTGGACGCCGTCTTCGGACGTGAACAAGCCTATGCCGTTGGTGTAGCTGCCGGGGACAGTGCCTTCTATGAGCAGCCCTATGCAGTCTTCCTGCCCCAGTATATCGCCATTTAAGCCGTGGGCGCACGGTGCGGGCAGCGGTGATATTTCGCGGTTGTATGGCTGGGGCGCCAGGGATTTGATGTCAGCGCCGGCGAAGCAGACAATCGGGCGCCGGTCAGTGTTCCAGCTCGTGCCATTATGAAATATGGTCTTGGCACTCATAAAGGCCATATACTGCTTTTCAGTGGCCTGGGCATAGGGATTGTGCAGTACCGGCCCATATATATGGGCGTTACCCCAAGGGGAGTAGCCGTTGCCCAAAGGTTGCAGGATATCAACGCCTTTGCCCCCCTTAGTAATGATCTCGCCGGCAAACTGCGAGCGATGATCAAAAGACCAGCGGTCTGGGGCACCATGCAGCGCATACATTCCCATCTCATCGGCGACGTCGGTTTTCCCTTGGTAGATAAGTGACCAGGTACCGTCAATGGACTGAATTACTTGTGTTGGGTGAATGCTTGCGCAGCGTGAGTCTGATTCGCGTTCGCAGCGCAGTGTGGAAGTATCCAAAAACGGATTGGGCCTGCCCGCTGGTGGGCTCTCATCGGTCCAACTTATCCGTCCGGTCTCTTCATCCCACCTGCCCTGGATGTACCCTAAGCGGGCGGTACCGCTGCTATCGGTGGCCTCCAGGGCGCAGGTTATTACTTCTTCCTCCGGGTCGTAGCTTACTGGTATGGGAACGCTGGTAAAATCAGTAATGCTGGCTTCTCGCCAGGTTCCTGGCTCATACAGATCAGCGGTGACAGCGTTATAATCAGTGATCTTGGTGGGGCGTTGTTTATGGAATGTCAGGTTCTGCTGCCGCCATATCTTGACAGAGTCACCGGGGGTACCATTGTGATCGCGGGTCAGCACCATGAAGTTATCGGCTAAGGCTGGTCCGATATTGCGGTCGTCGCGTCGCAATATCTGGTAGGTCTGCGGACCACTAATCTCTATCTTCTCTAACCATATATCCAAGTTGGTGCCGCCGGGCTGGTCGTAGTAGCCGTCATCCCAAAAATAGGCTCCATAGTTAGAT
>JALGTS010000170.1 GCA_029821255.1 Candidatus Zipacnadia bacterium | reverse complement strand
TCAGAGATCGCAGCCGGCCTTAACTACCAGATGACGCCGGAGCTATGTTGGCAATTGGAAGCATACAACACCGATGACACCAATATCGACCTGCGTGGTATCTACCGGATCGATCCCGACTGGTATCTTACTTTAGGACTGGCTGATTCCTTTGACAAGCAGCAGCCCTTTATCGGACTGAGACATCGTACTAATCTGACATTACAAAGAAACAGCGAGGAGTAAAGATGCAAGTAATTCTGCTTGACGACATTACAAATCTGGGTCATGAAGGAGATGTGGTTGAGGTAGCTGATGGGTACGCTCGTAACTACCTGCTTCCCCAGAAACTGGTCGTAGAGGCCACCCCCGGGAACCTGAAACAACTTGAATACCGACGGCACGCCATTGAGGCCCGCGAAGAGCAAAAACGCACCCAAGCAATGGAGCTGGCTGAAACACTTAAAGAAAAGTCTATCATCATCCGTGCATCAGTGGGCGAAGGCGGGCGACTACACGGGGAAGTTACCGCACAGAATATTGTTGATGCGATCGCCGAACAGTACGGAGTGCATATCAGCCGACGTGATGTGGATATTCCCACGCCCATTCGGGAAAAGGGCAACTACCTGATTAGCGCCTCCTTGTATAAGGGCGTCAATGCTGAGCTTCCCGTCAGGGTCATCGGCATAGGGGAGGATGAAGAAGAGAGCAAACACCCCGCTAAACAGCTCGGCGAAGAGACGGTTCCGCCGGCAGAGTGAAGCACTGCTAAGTGTCGCCAAGAGGCCAACTGGTGAGCGAATTTGATAGACTCAGCAGGTGAGAAATAGCCATGGGGACTGATAGTTATGGCCGTTAGTGATATTACTGACGAACTGAAGCAACTTGCGGATAAGGCACCACCGCACGACCTGGAAGCCGAGCAGGCTACGCTGGGAGCTATGCTTATCGAACCCGGCGCAACCGCCCGGGCTATGGCTATAGTGGAAGAAGAAGATTTCTACCCGGAGGCGCACCGGCTGATATTTCGAGCAATGTCGGCAGTAGTCCAGCGCAATGAGCCGGTGGATCTGGTCACCGTAAGCGCCGAGTTGCGCCGTACCGACCACCTGGAGGCTGTCGGAGGCGGGGACTATCTTACTGCGCTGATCAGCAAAGTACCCACCGCAGCTCATGTGACGCGCTACGCCGATATCGTGGTGGAAAAGTCGCTGCTGCGCAAACTTATCCGCGCCGGGGCTGACATTCAAGGCATGGCCTACGAAGATCCCGAGGATGTCGGCGAGGTATTAGATCGTGCTGAGCAAAGTATCTTTGAAGTGGCGCAGCGGCGTATTTCTGCTGACTTTGTGCCGGTGGGACCATTGGTCACCGAGACATTTGAGAAGCTTGACAGGATCTTCCGCCAGCCCGGCTATCTGACAGGTGTGCCCACGGGGCTAAAGGAGTTGGACAAGCGTACCGCCGGTCTGCAAAACGGCGACCTGATCATTGTGGCAGGCAGGCCCTCAATGGGTAAAACCTCTATGGCCGTAGCTAACTTTGCTCTCCACGCCGCCGTCCAGCACCAAGTGGGTGTAGGTATATTCAGCCTGGAGATGTCCAGAAGCCAATTGGCGGAGTTGCTGCTATGTGCTCAAGCGCGAGTAAATGGCTGGGCACTGCGCCAGGGTATGGCCCGCGAAGAGGACTGGAGCAACATCGGCCAGGCCTTAACTTACCTGCCCCAGGCACCGATCTACGTGGATGACACCCCCGCCATACCGATATTGGAGTTGCGCTCAAAGGCTCGGCGGCTAAAGTCGCAGTATGACATTGGGTTGATAATCGTCGACTACTTGCAGCTTATTTCCGCTGGTTCGCGCTATACTGGAGACAGCCGTCATCAGGAAGTATCCCTGGTGGCCAGGTCGCTGAAAGCGCTAGCGCGAGAGTTAGACATCCCGGTGGTGGTACTGTCCCAGCTCAGTCGGCGCGTTGAACAGCGCGAGGACAAACGCCCAATTCTTTCCGATCTGGCTGAAAGTGGCTCTATTGAGGCGGAAGCTGACCTGGTTTGCTTTCTGTACCGTCCAGCATATTACCAGAGAAAAAGGTCGCAAGAATGGGAGGAAGACGAAGCAGAACCATCTGTCGTTGATTTCACCCAGCCTGACCCAGCCGAGATAATCATCGCCAAGCACCGCAATGGCCCGGTTGGCACCGTTGATGTGATCTTCCATCCGGCCTACCGGTTGTTTTTCGACACTGCCCAGCATAGGAGTGACGGAGATCGCTGATGAAGATATTAGTTGTTGGCTCTGGTGGCCGCGAGCACACCCTTGCCTGGAAACTGTGCCAAAGTGCGATAGTTGATCAGATCTACTGCGCCCCAGGCAATGGGGGGATAGCCCAAATTGCCACCTGCGTAGACCTGCCAGCGGATGATCTGGGCGGGTTGGCTGACTTCGCCCAGCAGGAGAGTATTGATCTAACCGTCGTCGGTCCGGAAGCTCCGTTAGTCGCGGGCATTGTTGATCTATTCACTGAGCGAGGGCTGACTATATACGGGCCCACTCAAGCAGCCGCCCGCCTGGAGGGCAGCAAGTCGTTTACCCGTGAGTTGCTGCGTAAGTATGACATTGATCATATCCGCTTTGAAGTCTTCACGGATGCGGCAGAGGCCAAAGCCTATGTCCGGCGGCAGGGGGCACCGATTGTGGTAAAAGCTGACGGCTTGGCTGCCGGCAAGGGGGTCAAAGTGGCGCAGACGGTGGCAGAGGCCGAGGCTCACATTGATCTATGTCTGGAACAAGGGGGCTATGGCAGCGCCGGCCAGACGGTGATCGTTGAAGAGTGTCTAATTGGCCAGGAATGCTCAATAAAGGTCTTCACCGACGGAGAAACTGTCGTGCCGATGGTACCATCCCAGGACTACAAGCCCATTGGTGATGGTGATGTCGGACCTAATACTGGCGGCATGGGCTGCTATTCACCGGTCCCCGCAGTGGATGACGAAGTCTTCTATTACATTGTCAACCAACTGATTAGGCCGACGATCGCGGCGATGGCTGCCGAAGGCATCCCCTACATGGGGACTTTGTACGCTGGGTGTATTCTAACTGACGCTGGCCCAAAGCTACTGGAATACAACTGCCGCTTCGGCGATCCGGAAACCCAGGTAGTTTTGCCACGACTTGACGCAGATCTGGTGGAGATACTACAAGCAACTGTCGAAGGCCGTCTTGGCGAGCTTGATATCCGCTGGAAGCAAGACCGCTGTGTGTGTGTGGTGTTGGCCTCAGATGGTTATCCTGGCAGCTACGAGACCGGCAAGCCCATCAGCGGGTTGGCCCAGGTCGCAGGCTGGGAAGATGTGATGGTCTTCCATGCCGGCACAACTCGCAGAGATGGGCAACTTGTAACCACTGGCGGGCGGGTGCTGGGAGTAACTGCGTTAGGTGCAAGCTACAAGGCTGCGCGCGATCGTGCCTATCAGGCCGTAGCGATAATTGACTTTGAAAACAAATATTACCGCACCGACATCGCACAGCGAGCAGTGTAGGCCGAAGACAATGGCTGATAAATCCCCGCAGGTCGGCATTGTAATGGGGAGTGACTCGGACTCGGAGGTTATGCGTCCAGCCTGGGAGGTGCTCCAGCAGCTTGAGATCACCTATGAAACAACGGTAGCCTCT
>JALGTS010000169.1 GCA_029821255.1 Candidatus Zipacnadia bacterium | reverse complement strand
GTTTGCCATTGGCCTTATCCTGTTTGTGATAACCTTCTTGATCAGTACTATTGCTGACGTAGTAGTCAGGCGTAGTGGTGGCGTACCGACATGATGCGTGTAGTAAGTGCCCACAAAACCGAGAAGCTGGCCTTCGCCGGACTATGGCTGTGTGCAGCCATAGTTATCCTGCCGGTGCTGGGGATAATGATGGTATTGGCCTGGCGGGGGGCCAGCGCGCTATCCTGGAATCTGATTGCTGCCCCCCAAGGTCTACTGGCACCAATCGTGGGCACGATACTGCTGGTCGCGCTCACTGGCCTAATTGCTGCCCCGCTGGGGGTTGCTGCAGCAGTCTATCTCAGCGAATATTCGCGCGGCGGGGCACTCGTGCGCCTCATCCGGCTGGCTATTGTTAATCTGGCCGGTGTTCCCTCGGTCGTCTACGGCCTGTTCGGTCTGGCGCTATTTGTGGTATTGTTTGGATTCGGGCGATCGCTGCTGGCTGGGGCCTGCACCTTGGCTTTACTGGTCCTGCCGCTGGTTATCAGCACTTCCGAGGAGGCGCTGCGGCAGGTGCCCGCTCCTCTGCGCCATGCCTCACTGGCCCTGGGTGCCAGTCAGTGGCAGACAGTGTGTAGGGTGGTACTGCCTAATGCTCTCCCAGGGATAATCACCGGACTAATACTCTCAATCGGCCGAGCAGCCGGCGAGACAGCACCTATTCTATTTACCGCCGCCTTCTATTCACTTACCCATCCGTTTCCCCATTCGTTGCTGGATCCGATTTTGGTCCTGCCCTATCAACTCTTTGTAATGGCAACGGAAGCACCTGATGTGGCTCCCGGAACCGAGTGGGCGACGGCCTTCGTGTTGCTGGCAATAGTACTCGGTATGAATCTGGTCGCGGTTATTCTGCGCGCGCGGCTGCGCGGCTCACGCCGATGGTGATACAGTTGCCTGATATTCCACCAGAGAATATCCTTCGCCCTCCCGGCGAGATCAAAATAGAGACCAAGAACCTGGATATGTACTACGGGAATTTCCAGGCACTTAAGAGCGTCACCATAGCCGTGCCCTCGCGGCGTATTACTGCCCTCATTGGCCCCTCGGGCTGCGGCAAATCTTCCTTCCTGCGCTGCCTGAACCGGATGAATGATGTAATCGCAGAAGCTCGAGTAGATGGTCAGGTGCTGCTGGATGGCCGGGACATATACTCGGACGATACCGATGTTGTGCAACTGCGCAGGCGCGTGGGCATGGTCTTCCAGCGGCCTAATCCTTTTCCTATGTCAATATATGACAACGTTGCCTACGGTCCACGCCTGCATACAACTGCTCGGGGTACGGAGCTAAATGAGATAGTGGAGAGAAGCCTGCGTGCCGCTGCGTTGTGGAATGAGGTGAAGGACAAGCTGCATCAATCAGCTATGGAACTATCCGGCGGCCAGCAGCAGCGCTTGTGTATAGCTCGGGTGCTGGCAGTTGAGCCGGAGGTGGTGCTGATGGACGAGCCATGCAGCGCTCTGGACCCTACCGCCACCTTCCGCATTGAAGAGTTGATGACCGAGTTGATGGAAAACTACACCATCGTCATTGTCACGCACAATATGTACCAAGCCTCGCGGGTCTCGCAATACACAGGTTTCTTCTTGTCGGGTGAGTTGATTGAATACAATCGTACCGAGCAGATATTTGAGAATCCTGCCGACAAACGGACCGACGACTATGTACGAGGCCGCTTTGGTTAGGAGTGAGATGCTATGCGCCGTATTCGTCAATCTTTTGAAGAACAGATGGAAAAGCTGGAACAGCGGCTGTTGGAGATGGGCGCCTTTGTGGAGGATATGCTGGAGAAGGCAGTGCGTGCCCTGAGTGAACACGATGTCGAGCTGGCCCGCGAAGTTATCGGTGCAGATGATACTGCTGATGATATGGATCTGGAGATCGAGCAGCACTGCATGCGCCTGTTGGCTCTGCAACAGCCGATGTCCAAGGATCTGCGCATCATCGGCACCGTGATGAAGGTCATCGCTGATGTAGAACGCAACGGCGACTACTCAGTAGATATCGCCCGCACGGCAATCAAGCTGGCGGATGTAGCGTATTTCAAGCCGCTGGTGGACATACCCAAGATGGCTGATCTGGTTCGGGGGATGCTGCGCCAGGCCCTGGATGCGCTTGTTGACCATGACTTACAGTTAGTTCGCCAAGTCATCACAGAAGATGAGCAAGTAGATCAAATGTGGGATCGGCTGCGGAAAGAGATAGAGGAGATAATGCAGGAGCACCCTGAGGTGGTTCCGCAGGCCGCTTCTCTGCTGCTGGTAGCGCGCTATCTGGAGCGCATCGCTGACCACACGGTCAACGTCGCCGAGCGGGTAAACTATATGGAGACTGGAGAACTGACGGTGCTTGCACCCAGCCACGGCTCTGACTATGATGCATCCGGCCCGCAGGACCAGGCAGGCGAAGCTCAGTAATTCAGCGGCTGCGCCCTGAGAACTTGTGAGTATTATCAAGCATCTTAAGCCGGTATGACCGACAGTAAGGGATCTGACGACGATGAGCAAGCAGTTAGCCATTCTCGGTGGCACTCCGGTAATTAGCGAGAATATCTTCAAGCCCTGGCCGATTATCACCGATGCTGACAAACAGGCGATATGCGATGTCCTCGACGCCGCCGGTGAGGAGCTGTTGTGGGGTGGGAGCGGGCCCACCACTGTCAAACTGCAGAATGCCTGGTCAGAGCGGATCGGGCGCGAGCATACTCTGCTGACCAACAGCGGTACGGCTGCTCTACATGCTGCGGTGGCTGCTGCCGGCACAGAGCCGGGGGACGAAATCATCACCTCAGCCTTCACCTTTGTAGCCTCGGCCACCTGCATCCTGCATCACAACGCCATTCCTGTCTTTGCCGATGTTGACCTGGATACTTTCAATATAGATCCTGCCAGCATTGAAGAACATATCAGCGAGCGTACCCGCGCCATAATTCCGGTTCATATTCACGGGATGCCGGCAGATATGGATCGAATCAACAAAATCGCTCGCGACCACAATCTGCTTGTCATTGAAGATGCGTGCCAGGCTCACGGTGCTACATATCACGGTCGCCCGACCGGGGCACTGGGGGATATGGCCTGTTTTAGTCTTAACGGCATCAAGCACTTGATAGGTCCCGAGGGGGGGCTGTTCTGCTGTGATGATGAGGAGCAGTTCGCCCGGGCCAAGCTTCTGCAGTCGTTCGGCGAGGTGAGCGACCCTAATGTCCCCCGCGAATATAATGCCCGTAGCCTGGGATGGATGTATCGCAGCACTGAGATTAACGCGGCGCTGGCCTACAGCCAGCTTCAGCGCCTGGACGAGTACAATGAGCAGCGGCGGTGCAACGCCATATACCTGCATGAGCGCCTAAGCGAATTGCCAGGAATTGTCCCGACTCCTGAGCCTGAAGGGGTAACCTCGGCATACTGGCTGTTCGCCTACCGTGTGCCTGTAGCCGATGCTCCGGTAGACGATGTGTCGCAAGTTATTTGGCGGGAGACAGTGGCTAAGGCCCTGAATGCCGAGGGGGTGCCTACTTGCCAGTGGCAGACGATAGTCACGCCGGCTCAGTCTCTATTCCAGACCCATAATGCCTACGGGCGCGGCTGTCCCTGGCAATGCCCTTACGGCCGGGAGGTCTCCTACGACCTGGCCCAATATCCTAATGCCCAGAAGGTCATTG
>JALGTS010000168.1 GCA_029821255.1 Candidatus Zipacnadia bacterium | reverse complement strand
CTTTCGGCGCAGCGATTACTCCTGGCAACCGCTTATGGAAGGCGATGTAGACTTCCCGGCAGTCATGGCCGAATTACGCAACATTGGCTATGATGATGCACTGCTGTCGGAAGTGGATGCAGGAACAGCACCATTTGAGGAAACGGCTGCGGTCATTCTCCGTATTATTGAAATGTAAGCGACGAGTGGGCGGCTCAGCCATAAGACGACTCAGCAGCGATCGGCAAGAACGGTCTGCTCGTAGCGTTTGATCTCGGTAAGCCATGCCAAACCGCCAGGAACATCAGCCCGTTGGCAGGCATGTTCCCAGACCGCGCCGAAGGGCAGCTCCGCACGCAACTCCTGGAGGGCGAGCTTGGCAGCGCCGTCACCCGACCTTTCAGCTTCCGTGGCCAATTTCCACGGCTCCAGGAGGGCGTAGAGCAAGGCCTTGCGGACTGCTCGTACCCCGATCACCCACGCAGCAACTCGGTTGATGCTGGCATCAAAGAAATCAGTAGCCCACAGAATATCGTCGAGCTGGCCACTGCGCACTGCTTCATCGCAGACTGCCCGGACCTCATCGCTGAAGCGGGGGACGTGGTCACTATCCCAGCGCACCCCCCGACTAATATGCAATAATACCGGCGTTACGAACGGCACAGTGGCCGAGATCTTATCAGCTACATTCTCAGTGGGATGATAGTGGCCTAAATCAAAGCAGATGCCAATGCCACGACTGGCCGCATACAGTAGATAAAACTCGTGTGACCCGACGGTGTAATCCTCCAGACCAATGCCAAACAGCTTGCTCTCTACAGTGTCAATGACATGAGGCAGGTCCGCCTGCAGCACGGCATCCAGTGATTCAATAAGGCGCTGACGGGGACCAGCCCGATCCACCGTGGCATCCTTGGAGCCGTCGGGTATCCAGATATTACAGGTAGCAGTGCCCAGCTTTTGTCCGAAGCTTTCCGCAATCTGCCGACAAGCAATACAGTGACGGATCCAGAACTGACGAACGGCGCTGTCGGGATGGCTCAAAGTCATTCCCTCAGCAGCTAACCGATGACCAAAACAGGTCGGATTGAAATCAAGTCCCCACTCGTTGTCCTGACACCACTCAACCCAAGTGGCAAAATACTCCGGGGTTAGTTCATCACGCTCCACCAGCTTTCCATCGGTCTCGGCATACATCGCATGCAGGTTGAAGCGCAGGGCACCCGGAATGAGCCGGGCGGCCTGCTCAAAATCCTTGCGGATATCATCACCGCTGCGCGCTGCTCCCGGATAGCCCCCTGTCGCCTGGATTCCTCCGGAATCTACAGAGCCCTCCCGGCCCTCCAAGCCACGTACGTCATCAGCCTGCCAGCAGTGAACGGAAATAGGAAGACCTAAAAGTGTCTCTACTGCTGCGTCCACATCCACCCCCAGCTCGGCATAACATTCCCGTGCCGCCTCATAGGCTGGCAGATCAGCTCCCGCAGAGGTTTGCTTTCGTTGTTTACTTAGGAATTGCTGTAACTTCATCACAGTTCACTCCTACTAACTCTTAATGTCGCCAACAGAGAGACTAAAGCTTTTTGTAACGCCTTGCGAGCCGATGTAGCGGTAACTACTTCACCACGTGAAGCGCATTAACCTCCAACAGACTTTGTGTGCATTCCGGCAACAACCTTTGCTTTCTTATATCCTATGGATGTTCCGCCGAAAGTAAACCTGAAGCATCCGCGGAAGCGGGAATAGGTCTGTCCGACAACGAAGATTATATTATTGCGGTATGTGCTGGTTCAAAATTGGTGAACAGCCATTCTCACCTTGATGACATTGAAGAATTAGTCAAAAGCAGGTGCCCGGTGCTCCAAGCCGGCCTCGTCCGCCTCAGGAGTAGCGGGCAAAACTTCAGTGGCAACGTTGACTTCTGGGGCGAGTTTTAATAGTATTGGTAGTATTCGCACTATCATTTCTATCGAACCCTACATACATAGCGATGGTGACTGCTAATGGCCTCTGCCACACTTGATCGTTTCTGCCAAAAGGTTTGTCAGATCATACAAAGCGAAGGCACTGCCTGCTTTACACTGGGAGCAGCCGATAACCGCTTATACTTGCAGTCATTTGTGGATCTGTCTACAAAAACTACCTTGGAGCCGGGCCCTCAGGAGGATATTGACAATAACACCGAGCTGACCCAAGCGGTGGTGGAGGCCATAGAGGCAGAGAGAAGTATCATACTTGATGAGCCCCTTCACCTATCAGGTATCGAGCTGGGCGGGCCGGTAATGGTTGTCCCCGTTATCTGGGAGCGTGAGGCGGTCGAACCCGAAGAAGAACCAGCTAAGCACCCAGTGGGCATTCTTACTCTCTGGGGCAAGCGTGGAGGGCTAACCTTTGATGACGAAGACCAGCAGTTGGCCGGGGTGCTTGCCCAGCAGGCGGCAGCTCTGCTGGTCGAGGAACATCTTGAAGAGTTTGAGGACATCCAGACTGCGTTTGCTGCCGTTCCAGTCGGCTTGATGTTGATTGACAGTGATGGGAACATTGCAGTGGCCAATGCTGCTGCTGGTGAAGTTCTCCAGGTTAACACCCTGCAGGGCAGTAACCTGCGCCAGGTCGATTCCCAAGGGCAGCTGCAAAAATTGATCTCTCAACTACAGCCGGGAACACAGACCCAAGCCACTGGGGCTTTTGTTAGTCCACTGGGTGAGACCTATGCTACTAGTGTTCAACTTACCCACGAAGGACAGTCCATTCTTGCTTTCACGCGGTCGCCTTTTTCTACGGCTGCCGAGGAACTGGTCGGGCAAGTCGCTCATGAGTTGCGCACACCTCTAACTGTAATCCAAGGCAACCTCCAAACCATCCAGGCCATTATGGGCGAGGAGGTCACCAAAGAAGATCTCCAGATAGCCGACGAATTTATTGAAACTGCTCTTATCCAATCGTCGAGGATGTTCCGTTTGATATCCGAGACCCTCAATATCTCCCGTATCCACGCAGGCAAGGAAATAGAACTTGACATAACTGAGTTTGACCTCATTGAGGCCCTTGACCAGATCCTTACGGAACTGGCCGACAGGTTGGCCGGTCATCAGCTTGTCCGTCAGACTCCCGCAACTCTCACAATGCAGGGTGACCGCGACAAAGTCATTTCAATCCTGGATAACTACCTGAAGAATGCCGCAAAATACTCCAATCCAGGTACCACTATTACCGTTTCTATCCAGGATCAGGGCGACGAGGTGGTCATAGCAGTTCGCGATGAGGGTATAGGGATCCCCCCAGAAGATATCCACCGGATTGGCAAGGAACCCGGCTTTCGCACTAGTGCCTCAAAGGAGCAAGCAGGAGGAATCGGGCTGGGTATGGTGTATGTACGCCGCGTCACCGAGGCGCACGGTGGTCGCATGGAGATTGAAAGCAAATTGGGCGAGGGCAGCGTCTTCCGCTCTATACTGCCGAAGTACCAACCGAGTTCCCGCGTCCCCACAGAGGAGCTGGAGTCAATCTGACTACTGGGGACAACCTGCTGGGTGCCTCCCCCACCTGCAACTCAGCAGTCGGCGCTACCATAGCACTGGATGCTACAGACTGCTGGCGTCTACTATCCGGCCCTCTTTCATAGAGAGCTTGGCGGCTTCAAGCAAAGCATAAGTCCGCCGGACGTCTTTCCCGGAGGCTTCCGGCTCACGGCCTTCCAGCACGGCTGAAGCAAACTCAGCTAACTCGGTNNTAACCACCAACGTCTCTCCATTGACATAGAGGCTGTCCTCGGTGCCGTTGATGATCAAATCCCAGGCATTGGCATAACAGTTCAGGCTATGGGTTTGAAGAGCCATTGCGCCGTTGGAAAGCTCCATCTGGATGGTAAGTTCATCCACATTATCCCACGTAGGATTAATTTGGCGCCCCATAGCGAAGACCTTGATGGCTTCGGTGTCGGTCATCCAGAGAATGAGGTCGGCGGCGTGTGAGCCCAGGCCATACAGTAGCCATCCGCCAGATAGTTCGGGGTCGGATGACCAGGGCTGATAAGGTATATGCGCGGTATAGCTCCAGCGGCGGCGGATGACATTTTTGATCTGGCCGAGCTGACCGGAATTGACTATCTTGCGGGCCGCGATGTGAGGAGCATAGAAGCGCAGAACCTGTCCGACCATTAGAATTACACCTGCAGCCTGGCAAGCAGCGATCATCTGGTCGCATTGCGCCAGCTCAGTAGCCATAGGCTTTTCGGTGAAAACATGGAGACCTCTTTCGGCAGCCGCCAGGGTTGGCTCCATATGAAGAGTGTGAGGGGTACACTGATC
>JALGTS010000167.1 GCA_029821255.1 Candidatus Zipacnadia bacterium | reverse complement strand
CGCTGCCGTCTTCAGACAGGCGACCACACCGGCATGGGCACGATTGCGGTTGATCGGTTCTTTGACGTTGCCGGTGGTGCAGATAAGCGTGGTGCAGCCGACGCTCTGCGCAGCACTAATGGCCTGCTTTGTAGCCTCTGCGAATTGGTCAGCCAGGCGATGATCCAGCATTCCCTCGGGTGACTCCACCACCATTGCCACCACTGGTAGTGCTGTCGCCTGGCAGGTAGCGGCGACAGCCTGGAGATCCTTGTTAGAGTAGCCCCAAAACTCAACACCGTCCAGGCCGGCCTCGGCTGCGGCGGGGATACGCTGGCTGAACTCGTCAATCTCTGGGAATAACATCTCTATGCAAGCGGACAGCTTTATCATATCACTACCTCCTTAGTGCCTTGTGGGACAAAGCTTTCTACTCTGAGCACAGCGCCACCTTCCGCCACCGAGCAAGTGCAGCAATCAATTGTATGTAGCGAGATTAATTATCTCCCTACTGGCCTGCTGAATGTCCGAGAATTCGTTGGTGGCAACTGCGGCACATAAAACCGCGCCTACCGCTGCTTCCTCTGTATAGGTGGTCATCTGCAGAGGCAGGCCGAACGAAGCCGACAGAATATCAGCAAGCAGTTGATTTTTGCGGATGGCGTTGCCGGATCCCACTAATAGATCGCGGTCGCCGAGTCCGGTTTGCTGCATGCATTCATATAGGACTTTGATCTGCTCGGCCAGTCCTTCCAGCAAAGCGCGGGCCATATGGCCGGGGGTGAAGTTAGCCTGATTCATCCCTTGCCAGGTTGCCCGCTGGTTGGGCTGCTGGCGAGATCCGGTGAAAAGCGGCTGGCAACGCAGCCCGTCGGAGCCCGGAGGGACTTTGCCAGCCAGCTCGTTAAGCACATCGTATATATCGGGCATAGCAGTGAGGCGGAAGATGTCTTGGCCAACCCGATAGAAAAAATCGCGCAGTATCTGGTATGAATGCCCTCCACAAAGTGTAGCCCCCACCAACAGGAAGCCGCTGTCCAAGGCTGGCCGCAGATCTAATCTCTGAACCAGTAGCGGCTGTTCAGTGAACGCCGAGATCTGAGCGCCGGTGCCGATGTTGACCAACACGCTGCGTCTGAAATCTGCCACACTGCCGGCAAAACTGGCCTGGTTGTCACCGCAGCCATTGGCCACGGGCAAGCCTGCTGGCAGGCCCGTGCGTGCGGCGATAGATTTGGTGAGGTTACCGACGATCTGACAACTGGGCCGCACGGGCGGCAGCTGCGCTGCGTTCAGCCCCAGGCTGGCGAGGAGGTCCTCGTTCCACGCCCCCGCCATCACGTCAAAGACGCCGGCGCTGGCCGCATTGGTTGGGTCGGTCACTGGCCAACTGCCAGTCAGGCGGCTAACCAGATAGTCAGGAGCGAAACAGGCGATGGTGCCTGCGGGCAGAAGACCATTATGCTTGAGCCAGAACAGAGTTGAGCCCATATAGCCGGTCGCGGGAGTACAACCGCTACGGTCAAAACCGTCGCCGGCCAATTCTACCATCTGTTCCAGATAGGTTGTGCCCTCAGAGATTTGCTCCTCGCAGCGCTGGTCTTGCCAACCGATAAACGGACTTACGGGGTGGCAGTCAGCATCTACCAGCACCATCCCGTGCATCTGACCGGTGACGCCTACACCAGTCAGCGAATCAGCCTCCACTTGGTTCGCCAGGGCGGTGATGACCACTAAGGCCAGCTCAACCATGCGGTCAATATCCCATTCGCTGCGGCCCGATGGCCCGTTGCTGGGCAATCTGCTGTCATTAGGAACACTATGGCGAGCTACCACCTGGCTAGAGTCTGTATCAAGCACCAAGCCGACGATAGTGGTAGTGCCCAAGTCTATTCCCAGGTATTTACTCATCGCAGCTCGGCTCTACGCCCGGTAAGTATGATATGTGAGTCTTCATTTCTCTTCAGGGACGAATTGACCTTCTTTGCGTCTCGTTGACCAAGGCTGGGCGTCAAAAAAGTGATGCTTGCGGCAACAGTAAAGTGCAAGCAGGATTAGCTGGAGGGAACGGCGAACAGTACAAAGGAAATTGATTACGCTATAGCACTTGAACCAGGAGATACTGATGACTACAAAGTACGTTTTTGTAACTGGTGGAGTAGTTTCGGCTATTGGCAAGGGCATCACTACCGCCTCATTGGGCTTGCTGCTGAAGCGGCGGGGCTACCGGGTGGCGCTGGTCAAGATTGACCCCTATATCAATGTGGACGCCGGACTGATGAACCCGTTCCAACATGGCGAGGTCTATGTGACCGACGATGGAGCTGAAACCGACCTGGACCTGGGCCACTACGAGCGCTTTATTGATGAGCCGCTCAGCAAGCTTGCCAATATTACCACCGGCCAGGTCTATGGTGACGTCATCGCCAAGGAACGGGATGGGAATTACTATCTGGGCCAGACGGTGCAGGTCATCCCCCATATCACCGACGAGATCAAGGAACGCATTAGAGCGGCTGCGCGCTATCATAACGCTGATATCTGCATCGTGGAGATTGGCGGGACGGTTGGTGATATTGAAGGTGAGCCGTTTCTGGAGGCGATTCGCCAGATGCGGATTGACGAGGGACCTGAGCATGTCTGCTACGTCCACGTTACGCTAATTCCTTACCTGGAAACGGTTGAGGAGCTGAAGACCAAGCCGACTCAGCATAGTGTCCAGGCCTTGCGACGGGCTGGTATCCAGCCGGCTTTGATCGTCTGCCGGAGCAAGTTGCCCCTCACCCAGGAGATTCGCAATAAGGTTTCCCTGTTCTGTGATGTGCCCGTCTCTAACGTCATTGAAGGGCGCGACGCTGACAACCTCTACGAGATACCTCTGGCCATGGAGCAGCAGGGCATAGCTGACTTGGTCACTGACCAGCTCGGTCTGCCTCCAGGTGAACCTGACCTGGACGACTGGCGCGATCTGGTCGTGCGGGTCAAGTCACCGACGGATCGGGTCAAGATTGCTATGGTGGGCAAATATATGAATCTACATGATTCGTATCTGTCGGTGACCGAAGCGTTGATTCACGCAGGAGCGGCTAATGATGCCCGTGTGGAGATCCAGTACGTAGATTCAGAAGAAATTGAAAAGCACGGGCCAGAAAGACTTCTCACTGAGGTAGCTGGAGTTTTGGTGCCAGGCGGTTTTTACGACCGGGGAATTGAGGGGAAAATCACCGCCATTCAGTATGCTCGCGAGAATAAACTCCCCTTCCTGGGACTATGCTTGGGGCTGCAGTGCGCAGTGATCGAGTTTGCCCGTAATGTTTGTGGCTTAGTTGGCGCTAACTCCCGGGAGTTTGACCCGGAAACTCCCCATCCGGTGGTAATTTATCTGAAGGAGCAGGAGTATATTACGGAGTTGGGAGGTACGATGCGGCTGGGAGCCTATCCGTGTGTGCTCACTGCTGGATCGTTGGCTGCTCAGTTGTACAATTGCACGGAGATTTCTGAACGTCACCGTCACCGCTATGAAGTCAATAATGCTTATCGCGACAAGTTTGAAGCTGCTGGGATGGTCTTCTCCGGCACCTCGCCGGAGGGAGATTTAGTGGAGCTTATTGAGCTGCCCGATCATCCCTTCTTTATTGCTACTCAAGCCCACCCCGAGTTTAAGTCGCGGCCCAACCGTGCTCATCCACTGTTCCGGGGGCTAGTCGCGGCGGCGTTGGACTACCAAGCAGGCCGTGCCCGCAGCCAGTAATCGGTAGCCA
>JALGTS010000166.1 GCA_029821255.1 Candidatus Zipacnadia bacterium | reverse complement strand
TGCAGGAGCAGTGGGGGAATCCGAGCTACGCCGAGCTGGCCTTTGAAGAGCGCCTGGGCATGCTGGTGGACCTGGAGTGCACCCGCCGGGACAACAGCACCAGGCAGCGGCGCACCAAAGCCGCCCGCTTCGGCCTGACGGCCACGATCGAAGACCTGGACCTGTCGGCGGCTCGCGGGCTGGATCGAGCCCTCATCCTGGAGCTGGCTCAGGGGGAGTGGATCGGGCGCCACCTGAATATCCTGGTGTTGGGACCCACCGGCGCGGGTAGGAGCTACCTGGCCTGTGCTCTGGGCGAGGCCGCCTGCAGACAGGGCCTGTAGGTGCGCTACCATCGCACGTCCCGCCTGCTGCATGAACTCATGCTCTCCCAATGCCGATGGGTCCTTCCCGAAGGTATTAAACACCCTGGCCAGGCTGCCGCTACTCATCCTCGACAAATGGCTGCGTGATCCGCTGACGGCATCCCAGTCTCGTGATCTGCTGGAGATCGTGGATGATCGCTACGGCCGGGCTTCGACCCTGCTGGCCACCCAGGTGCCGGTGGAGGACTGGCACGCCCGTTTCCCCGATCCCACCCTGGCCGATGCCGTCCTGGATCGTCTCGTACACAATGCTTATCGATTGGAGCTGAAAGGAGATTCAATGCGCAAGAAGCGATCGCTCCTGGCTCAGAAACCCGCCTGAGGGTATGATGTCTCAACCAGCGCCGTTGGGGCCGACCAAGTGGATGATTTCAATTGGAACGGCTGGACGGAATGAATTGGAACAACTGGACGCTTTCGCCCGGAATCAGTGGACGATTTCATCGGAATACACACATTGCCCTCAAGGTGGATCTCTGCCATTGGATTCAACCTATGACTCAAATAGCATGTTATCCATGTCATGATGCTGTACTCGGCCGCTCAGTGCGAACTTAAGGTGGATTACAAAGATGACTAATCGAAATTTCGAGCTCGAACGACGTGATGCAATACGGTTGTTGGGGCTTACCATAACCGGAGGGGCACTAGCAGCATGTGGATTAGAATCAAACCATACGATAAATTCTCCGACATCACCGACAACAAGTCCCACAAATCTACCGACCACAAATCCATCTGCGACCGAAGCTTCAATTTCGCAAACCGAGCCAGTAGCCACATCAGGCCCACCGACGTTACGCACCTTATCTGATGATGTGGGGTTGAAGTTCGCCGTCCTTCCCATGCCGTCGCGGTTATGGCTAACAGACTACCGGGATGCGACGCTTCAAATCGGCAACGAGCTTATTGGTGATGATCTTGCATGCAAATTTGTGTATCGCGATGTTGATTGGCGTCAGGTCTTGAATCACTGGGACTTGATACAGGAAGAGTTTTCCCAAGGGCGAACGGCATTTGAGAACCAAATTCGATGGGACCCGTGGAATAGAAACTACGGATATATGGCAGGTTTTGTTGACTTCGCTGCAGAGAATAATATGACCATTTGTGTTGATAGTTTGCTTTGGAGCGACGATGTTCCTGAATCCGTAAGGGAAGGCAATTTCACGCGCAATGAACTCAGAAAAATTGCTGAATTCATGCTCAAGAATAAGCTTATTATGTTTAAGGACATTGTTAGAGAATGGTCGGTAATTTCCGAATCTCCAGCTAGGCACCTCTGGGGCGATTGGCATTCCGCATTTTGGGAACGAAATTTGGGATATCCCGATATTGTCTATGATGCTTTCCGCTGGGCACGAGATGTTGCTCCAGATGCGCGCCTGAACCTAATGGAGGATCATATTGATGCGACAGATGAATCTCGAGCTAGAACCCTTCAGGCAACCCTGGATTTACTCGATAGCATGAATCGTAACAATATACCAGCTGACGGCTTTTCGTTTGAGAATAATCTTTGGATATACGCTCCCCCGCAATGGGATGAGGTTCGTGACGTGCTTCAAAGGATCCGGAGTATGGGTTATTTGATTGGGCATGCCCAGACGACGGTAGTTCTCAGTGAAGTTTGGCCTATCTACCCATCACGGCAGAGAACAGTATGGAACGTCTCAGATAAACTGGCAGCCCAGGCCGATATTTATGCCAGATTGCTCCAAGAATATTTAGAAGTCGATGGTGACTTCGGTGTCTTCGGGGTAAGCGATCAAGATTCTTGGTATCAGGAATATGGGGCTGACGATGCCGACCCGTTGTTGTTTGATCGTGAATGCCAACCCAAACCGTGTTATGATGCACTAGTTCAGGTACTAGAGGCGAGGTTGGCGGAAATTCGTGAATGACCTTTCGAACACATACAATCTGCTTAGGTGGACAAGATTCTTTAGACACGAAAAGGCCTCAAAATAAGGTGGACTCCTCCTTTCTGCGGGCAAGTGTGGATGAAGGCGCAGAGTCCTGCTGATACAGGTCTGCAGGTGTGCGGTAGTCCAGCGCCTGATGCGGTCGCTCGAAGTTGTAGAACCTGAAATATCGAGCCAGGCTTTGCCGGGCCTCACGGGGGCTGCCGTAATCGTGCAGATAAACCTCCTCATACTTGACGCTGCGCCAGAGCCGCTCTGTGAAGATGTTGTCGACGGCGCGGCCGCGGCCATCCATGCTGACCCGGGCGCCAGTTGCCAGGATCTTTTCGGTGAACCGCGGGCTGGTGAATTGGCTGCCCTGATCAGTATTGCAGATTTCCGGAACGGCCCGCAGCAAGGCCCGATCGATCGCCTCCAGGACGAAATCAGTCTCGAGCGTCTCGCTGAGCTCCCAGCTGATCACAAAGCGAGAGAACCAATCCAGGACAACCACCAGATAGAGCCAACCGCCCTGCAGGCGGATAAAGGTGATATCGAGACTCCAGACCTGATTGGGGCGTTCGATCACCAGGTTGCGCAGCAGATAGGGGTAGATCTTATGCTCCGGATGCCGCTGGCTGAGCCTGGGAGCGGGATAAATAGCCATAATGCCCATCTCGCGCATGTAGCGCTGCACGGTCGGCCGAGAAATGACTATCTCCTTCCGCAGCAGAACCGCAATCTTTCGCGAGCCCAGGAAAGGATGAGCCGTGTAGATCTCATCGATGCGCCGCTTGGCCTGCACTTCTCTGGCCGAAGGCGCCTTGGGCCGGTAATACAGGCTTGAGCGGCTCAGGCTCAGCAGTTCAGCCTGGGTTTTCAAGGGCAGCGGGCTGCCAGTGCGTTCAACCATCGCCATGCGCTCATTTCTCGAAAAGGTCGAGGCCAGATTTTTTTTTGAGCCAGTTCACCTGCGTGGTCAACCGGCCGATCTCTGCGTACAGCTCCTCGAGCTGACGCTCGTGGGCGGCTTCCCGGGCGCGCTCCTGCCTGTCATCCTTCTCAAAGAGCACATCCAATCGTTCGATGGCCTGTTTCTTCCAGCGATGCAGCTGGTTGGGATGCACCCCATATTCCGAAGCGATCTGCGCGATCGTTCGTTCTTCCTTGAGGATTTCCAGAACAATCTGGGCCTTCTGTTTGGCCGAAAAGCGTCTTCTCATGGTTCTCAGTCTAACTTATTTTCGACGCTTTTCGTGTCCAAATTTCTTTTACCACTTAATGCACGATCCGATACTAAGCACCAAAACGCATACGATTCCGTTGAAGTTCCCCGGAGTTCCAATAAATGAAACTCAACCCAGCGTGGTGCACCCCTTTTTTTGGACACTTTTCAGGTACCGGATTTGTGATGCGACGGCCGCAGCCACTGGGACTCGATATACCGCTCAGGTGCTTGATAGCCGATCGTTGAATG
>JALGTS010000165.1 GCA_029821255.1 Candidatus Zipacnadia bacterium | reverse complement strand
TAATTATACCCGTCGCGAGTATGAGAGCGCACTATCTCCCAGCTACTATGAGCAGGACCAAAACGATAACCATATACCTCGGTTAAGTTATCATTACCGCGGACCACGCAGCTAATGTGCACATTCGCGGGAATGCCCCTTGCCTTCCCCAAGTGCTGGAGCGGGTTAGCGCTAAAGGTTAAGTGCCCTCGGCTATCTCTAATATCTGTTTTGTCTACAAACAGCAGTCTCATCTCGTCAGCCACCGCCGTTATCGACAGAGCTACTAACAAACTTAGTGATTATGCACATCATGCTTCATCGGTCCCTTTTTGTGCCCGAATACTCTCGGTAGGAAGTTACTGCAGGAGATTGGTGTAAAAGGTTACTATCACGATTGCGAGAGTACGATACTCAGCTTTTTCAAACGATACTGCACACCGTCGCCATAGGGGCTTTTGCTGCTTACAGGGAGGGCACTTACACAGCAATAAGTGGAAGAGACTGGAAATATCTCCAGCCTCTTCCCTTTCTGTCTACTACCCACGCCCGCCACTAATGTTGGCTTCATAGGACACCGACCACCACCGAACTCTTATATGTTCGTAGTCGCAGTCGGCTTCAGTTAGCACAGGCTTTATCTTCGCCTGCAACACCTGATTAGCGGCTAAGCAGATAGCAGGGTACCGAAGCCTGCTTTCTTCCTCACTGTATATCTACATATCTACTCCAGCTAATACAGTATACGAGCCCCAGTAAATCAGCTCCCCGTTCCAGTCTGCGAGGCTGTCTGCCATGCTCCACCATTTCGCGTGGCCATCCAAGAACCCATAATTACCCCCATCATTGTGCCGTACGCCGGCACCACTGCCCCCATCTTCGACGTAGGTAATACAGTCGGCACGGCCGCCGTACAGCGGGTCGAACCCAGGACCATTGACCCCTGGCCCGGGACAGAAAGCGATCTTTTGGGCCGGGTACGGAACGCAGCCCATAGATATCCCCATGGTGCCAGACCAACCAGCTATCATGCTGGTTGCGTAGGAGGCAATCAAGGCGTCGGGATCAGTTGCCGGAGGCCAACCGGCCTCGGTTACGGTTTTCCCACCTTCGGAATGGGCTGGGCAGAAGTAGATATCGACATTCTTGACGTAGGGGAAAACAAGGTCCAGCCAAGTATTGTTTGGACCGTAGGCATTGCCGAGGAAAATGGAGTCCTCTGCTGCCACACTTATGCCCCATGGGGGCATGTGGTCATCATAGTCGGCGATGTACATGTGCAGCCCCAACGTCAGTTCCTTGACGTTACTCAAACACGCTATCTGATGTGCCTTCGCCTTGGCCTTGGAGAAGACCGGAAACAGAATTTCCGCCAGGATAGCGATAATCGCTATTACGACCAGCAATTCTATCAATGTAAAACCTTTTCGACCAGTTTGTGTTCTTGTCCTAAACACTTCTCTGTTCTCCTTTCCGACTTTATGTGTTCCGCGCGCAATTCGACACTTGCCTATGTGACGGGTCCATATCAGTCTATGACCAAACCACAGTCATCACCACCTTTGCGATTGAGTTTTGATTATTGGGTGGAGACGTCATCTTCGTAGGGATGAGGTCCGCACCACCAAGCGCGTGCGGAGGGTAGTTTCCTGCACCGGAATGTCGGGATTTTCCATGCGCCGCTGCAAAAACTCCCAGCCTATCTCACACATCTGCTGAATAGGAATGCTCACGGTACTTAATGGCGGCTGTGTATACTCGCTATCCTCCATCCCATCATGCCCCACTATTGCTACCTGGTCAGGAATGGTAAGGTTCAGATCGTGTAGTGCCGCCAGCACCCCCAACGCCATGTAGTCGTTGTGACAGAAGATACCATCCGGGCACCCCTTTTGGTTAATGTATTCTTTGGTCCTCTCCCGCGCCTCTCTCCGTGAGACGTGAGGTATTCGGAGGTACTCGCGCTGGCCCCCTGCCTCCTGCATCACCGCATCATAGGCCCTCTTGCGGGGTTCATGCTTAAGAAATGCCACTTCCCATGAAGCATAGACAATGCGTTGGCATCCGATTGAGAGCAGATGCTCAATAGCCGTCCGGGTCCCCGCACCAAGGCTAAGTCGCACATGGTCAGTCCTATCTGAGGGGAACGGGCTGAGATTGACCAACGGCACCGGGGCGCCACTTGTCATTTCCGAAAAAGTCTCTATGTGGTTGGGGCGAGCGTCTACAGCGATAACACCATCTACCCCCCATTCCGCCAGTTGGGACAGCCCGAGTGTGCAATCCGACGCCTCCAGCGTACCGCCTATCATGACGTTGTATCCGCACTGCGTTATTTGTTGATGAAGATAGCGCATGACCGCTGTAGTATAAGACGTATCCAGGAAGCGCAGGCACACGGCTACGATGTTGGTTCTCCCAGTTTGCAAGGCCCGCGCCACGCGATTGGGACGATATCCCAGCTCATCAGCTGCCTGTAACACGCGCTTACGCGTTTTTTGGGGGATGCTTACATTTGTTGTTTCGCTAAACACATAGGAAACAGTGGCCTGCGAGACCCCCGCCTGCTGGGCTACGTCGTTACTTGTTGGCCGGTGCTTCACCATTTGATAATTGATAATGTCCGAACTCCAGATGATATTACCTGTGTTGCGTGTCTTGGCCTGGCTATAAGCACATGATGGTGCATATTTCCCATATAGTGTGGTAATGATAGCATATTCTCTGCCGGTTGTAAATCTCCTTGGTGCAGTGCAAAACTCCTTCGAACAACAACGTTTGGGTGCGTTTGCCAGGCCCGATTGCAGCCACTGGTAGGGTTGAATTGGTTATTACCCACCTTCAAGGCATGGTCAGGCACAGTCAGCTTGCAGATGGCCCAGTTTAGCCCTGCTCAAATCCTGGTGGCTAGTTAGCCAGGCGCCAGCGCCCAGATGCGGTGCAGAATTTGGCTAAACACCTGCTGAGGGACGGCAACCTCGGCCAGCTGGAAGATTATCTGACGAGCATTAAAAACAACTCTGGCGCCAATCTTGATCAGCTTGGTCTGGATGCTGCGCAAAGACCAATGCCGGATGGTGGCAGACAAAGCCAGCCGCCGTAGGAAGTTGCCCAGATTATAGGCCAGCACCAAGAGTGCTAATCTGACTTGATTGGCCGGAAAACGATGCGAGGACAGCCGCCTCCAGTTAAGAGCATATTTGCCCTCTTTGATCCACTGCTCGGGCTTGCCTCTTTTGTTGTAGAACTCGACCACTGCTTGCTGGGACCGGCTCATATTGGTGATAATGAAGCTGACCTCGGCAAATAGCTTGCCGGGGTGCCACTTGAGTTGGGCAACTACGCGGCGTAACCGCCGCCAACTGGCGGCTTGATAGCGCAGTTCATAATGGCGAACTACTGTACGGTCGTAGTTGTAGCCAGGACAATCCGCCAGCGCTGTAATCTTCTGCTGTAGCACTTGATTAGCGGGCAGGCGGATAGCGTAGCGGAAACCTTCTGTTTCCAGATAACGATACAGCTGAGGTTTGGCAAAGCCAGCATCGCCGCGGAAGTACTTAATCAGGCCGCTGTCCCGATAGCGTTTGACTATGGGCATCAATAGCTGGCACCAATCTGCGCCGCTGCTGACATCACCAGCCCGCAGCATAGCCTCCTCACAGTCGCCGTACTGGTTGAAGCAAAACAGAGGATGATAGCAGACCGACTCAAAGTAACCGTTGTAGCAGGCCCTTTCCTGATTTCCGTATACCGGGCTCTCCGAGCTGT
>JALGTS010000164.1 GCA_029821255.1 Candidatus Zipacnadia bacterium | reverse complement strand
GAGCGCCCGTTGGGCGCGGCTATTCAGTGCCGCTTCCATCGCCTGGCGCTGAGCATCGGATAACGTTCCCGCAGCAGTGTCTACAGCGAGCACACTGCACTCGTCGTTAGCAAATACCCGGGGCGTCTGTAACTCCCGCTGTACGAGATCATAATGCTCTCGCCTCCGCCGGTCAGAGTTACCTGGAATAATCAATAACCTCAAGCCGGTACGCGCCAGGGTCTGGCGGACTTGTCGCGCGCCCTGAGGCGATCCGCAGGCAGTCACATCTCCGGCCACGACTACAACATCAGGCTGTGCGTCTATCAGGGCGTTAACCGCCCAGTCCAGGCAAGCACGCTGTGGAGACCCCGCGCCGTCCGGGAGATGTAAATCGGCGATCACCGCTATGGTAGTAGGCATATCGGCTTTGTTTCCCCTCACAAACATTGAGGCCAGCAGTCCAGAGACAAATCATAGCGATCTCTGAGCGGCTATTGCTGGCAAACTGGAAGCCTACTGTCTGGCTATCCCCAGGTTGGTTGCCAGGGTACAAGCGATACGGGCGGCCTGATCGGCCACCTGGTAGGCCGGCTGCTGCCAGCGGATTTGGTCTATCAGAACGAAGCCTTCACCCATCGGTAGCTTCATCAGCCCACCCGGATTGGTGAGTAGGCGCATGTCCTCAACGCTGAGTGTTTTGAGCGAGGCAGCGGTCTGCTCGGACTGGTATTGCAGTTGGACGTTTAAGCTACCGTCGTGCACCGGCACTATAAAGGTACGGTCAATCAATTCGGCAGGCCCTGGACTCTGTAGCCCTCGTGCATAAGTTCGGCCCTCCAGGCTGATCTGCTGTACCGTGGATGACCCCTGACAAAGTCCGGCTACCATGCGCACTCGGTAGATCCCATCGGGCAAGTCCGTGCGGAAGGCCAGCTCGCGTCCGGTGGGCCGCACCCCGCCCCAGGTCTCGGGCCGGTGATATAGCTCAACCGTCCACTGAGTCCCCTCGGCTCGCGCTGGCTCCAGCAGCCCGTAGCCACGCTCCTCGGTGTAGAGCATACCGGGCTCCACCGCCGTGAACCCCTGGCGGGGCTTCATATTGGGGCTAACGAACTGGAAGCGACGCGGGGGCGCGATCTCGTACTCCAGCAGGGCAGCGGCATCCTCGGCTGCCTCGTCGAACTGGCCCATGTTCCACCCTGGTACCCCACCCCGGGGCAGCCACCAAAACTCGTCGTTGCTTAGGCCTGCCAAGAGAGGATCAAGCGATGTTTTGATCAACTGACCCGGTCTGCGTGCTTTCACCTCCAGGTTCGTAGGTACCAGGTTGCCGAGATTGGCAACATTTTGCGGGGTAACCCCAATCAGCCACACTACACCACCGCCGCGAGCAAACTGCTCCAGGCGGGACGTGGCCTGCGGCAGCAGTGGACTGTCGGCAGAGACAATAACCACTGAGGCCTGAGTCAGTTGTTCCTCGGAAAGCACTTGTTCGCTGGGCCTGGTGAAGCTAATCCCTATGCGGCTGAGAGCTGCCGCCAACTCACCGTCGGCTGCGTCAAGCAACAGGGCAGGCTCAGGCTCCGGGTAAGCGGTGGCCGCCCAGTTGAGCATATTCTGTAGTACCCGCGCTGCCACCGGTTCGGTCTCCAGCTTGCCCACCAGATCAAGCTGCGAGACCAGGGCGCGTCCGGAGCCCACCACAATCTCCAGCAGCGGGCTTCTGGCCAGATTGGCGCCGCACTGTAGCAGGGGCAGCGCACTGCTGGGGGTAGGCTTGTTAAACACATTGAATCCCACCCGTCCGTCATCGCGCCAGAACCGGAAGTCCTCGTCGCCCAGCCCGGCAAACACCGGACTGTCCGGGGCCATAATGAAGGCCAGTGTCGCAGGCAAACCCGTGCTCTGGAGCTCCGGGCAGCGCAGCCAGTCCCTGACTTGGTTGATTGTCCCTTCCCCTGCCATAGTCTGCGACTGCGATAGGATTATAAGCCGCCCCCCGTTACGTGTGTACCAGCGCAGATCCCAACTGCGGGCAAAATCCGCCAGGCTGGTCAAATCCTGGGAAAGCAAGCTGTCGGCACCGATGATCACCACATCGTATTTCTGCAACTCCGCAGTAGTCGGGTCCTCAAAAGCGGGCAAATCCAGACCTGCCCGGCTCAAGGCTACAGCAGTTCGTCCGTCTTGGTCGAACAACCCCACTCGCAAGCCCTCCGGCAACTCCAGCCGCACCCGCGGCCAGACCTTGAGCGTCTGGCGATCCTCATGCACTGGTTCCTGCTCACCCGGGCGAAACAGCCCCACCCATAGCTCCACCTTCTGTGGCCGACTTACCTGCGGCATCTGCCAGGAGATGATTTCATCCCGTTGTTCGGCGGGAGCCATCGTCAGAGTCTTCTCACCTTCTACCACAGCCCGACCACGTGAAGTCACCTTCCACCTCAGCACCAGCTCTTCTGTCCCCTCAATGCCCACATCGTGGTGAATTGACAACCTACGAGTGGCGCGCTCCTGGCTGAAGAAATTCGGCGTCAGATCCATAATGAAAATGCTTACAGGTCGCAGAGCACCCTCAGCAACATGGGGTGCGGCGGTCCACGGACAAATCATAGCAACCCCCGATTGACGATATATACGGTACGTGTGGATCAGACCAAACTCAAGGGCCTGCGACCACTCCCATTGACTGCGATAGACGCTCTCGCCGCCTAACAGGGCAAAGCCACCCGGCATGTCAAACTCCCCTAAGTACTCAGTCTCAGTAAATGTCAGTGGCTTTTTTCCCGTCCATTTGAAGGTAGCCGGGTAGGAACGAGTACGTTTGATGGGGTCGTCGGTCTGTAGGTAGCGCAGGTCAGCCGGAAAATCGTTAGCCTCCACAATAGGCCATGGATAGTGCGGATCAATTATAGACACCCGCGGGTCATCCTCACCCGCGGGGTCCCCATCCCCAGCGTACATAGTAGGACGAGTTGGGTCTATCTGCTGGACATACCCAGCCAACTCCACAAAGCCTGGCTGAGCATTGGGGTGTATACCGGCTGCCCCGCAGCGAAACATCTCATTGACCAAACTGTTAATCACCACCGAGGGGTGGTTAATCACTCGGTGTGCGTAGTAGCTGAAGAAACTGCGGCTCCTCCGCCAGAACTCGTCCTGGCCGTAGCCCCACCGTCGCATAGTGTTGAAGCCTGAAGCACTTACCCCCTCGTTGATAATCAGCATACCGGTTTCGTCCGCTATGTCGTAGCGGGTATCAGACAATATCCGCCCAATGAAGCCGTGGAGACGCTTGATACGCTGGCCGTTAGCCAGAGCATTACGCATCGCATCTGCCAGCTTCCACCGTGGCATAGTGCCGTAGTGCTCACCAACGCCTAAATACACCGGCTTGTAGGGCTGCCCATTGAGCATGAAGTCTTTGCCGTGTGTGCCAAACTCGCGGAAGCCGAAGCGCACATCAAAGCGGTCCAGCCGGACTCCTCCTGCCCCCTCCAGCCAGGTTTGAAGTTGATACAAGTGCGGTGACTTAGGCCACCACAACTTAGGATTCTGCCAAGCTGTGGTAACTTCAACTCTTTCAACGGCACCGGGAGCCAGCCATATCTGCCGTGCAGGCAGGGATTTAGCCAGCTGGCCGGCGTCTAAGACACGGGCATGAAAGCTGGTGGCAATCCTGGTATCAGTATCGTTCGCCAGAGTCGCTATCACAGTCAGGCGCCTGTCTGTGACTGAGGTGCGAATCACCACGTCCTCAACCCGCAC
>JALGTS010000163.1 GCA_029821255.1 Candidatus Zipacnadia bacterium | reverse complement strand
CTTGAATAAGGATGATGAGCTGAAGTGGGTGATGTGGACGGATGGGACGAAGGATATCGTGCTGGTTACACGCCAGGGCAAGGCGCTACGCTTTGGCGAGGAAGAGGTGCGCCCGCAGGGCCGTAATACGGCGGGGGTCAATGCCATCAGGTTACGCAAGGGTGATGAACTGATAGCTACAGCTGTGGTGGGAAAGGAAGATACGCGAGATCTGCTGGTGGTGAGTGAAAAAGGCTTGGGCAAGCGCACCAAGTTATGCGAATACCGGAGGCAGGGGCGTTATACGCAGGGGGTGGCTACGCTTAACGTTACTGAACGCACCGGGCCAGTAGCCGGCATCCAAGTGGTTGACGAAGACGATGAGGTAATGTGCATAAATTCGCAAGGTGTGTTAATCCGTGTGCCTGTGGCCAATATTCGGCGCACCGGGCGCAGTGCGCAGGGAGTAAAAGTGGTGGGGCTGAGCGGGGATGCTACGGTGTCGGCTGTGGCAAAGGTGGTTCGCTATGCTACCGAGGAAGTAGGCCAAGAATAATAACTGTAGGTGGGCAAGAGGACACAGGGTTGACCTTTGGGAAGTTCACCTTGACAGAAGAAAATGGGTATGATAATATAAATACTTACCAAAGTTTATGGCCATAAACTTATACAGACCTCATCTGTTGTTTATACTGAGGCCGGGCAGTTTGACTGGTAGGTGAACCGATGGACGTTAGTCAGCCTATGATTGACGAAGAAGAGATCGAACTTACCGCAAATGCGCGTATTGTGCTGGAGCGGCGGTATCTGAAGCGTGATGCCGAGGGCAACCCGGTAGAGAAGCCTGCTGAGATGTTCCGGCGTGTGGCGCACAACATTGCTTCGGCCGAGCGCAACTACGGGGCAACTGATGAGGAAGTTGCCCAGTGGGAGCGACGTTTCTATGAGGTTATGACACGGCTGGAGTTTCTGCCCAACAGCCCCACATTGATGAATGCTGGCCGGCGCCTGCAGCAGCTTTCAGCCTGCTTTGTTCTGCCTATTGAGGACTCCATGGAGAGCATCTTTGAGGCGGTCAAAAACACTGCGTTGATCCACAAAAGCGGTGGCGGCACCGGGTTTTCTTTCTCGCGGTTGCGTCCCAAAGACGACATTGTAAGCTCGACTAAAGGGATATCCTCTGGCCCGGTGTCGTTTATGCGGGTTTTTGATGCGGCTACTGATGCCATAAAACAGGGAGGGACCCGGCGGGGCGCTAATATGGCGGTGCTGCGGGTGGATCATCCTGACATTCGCGAGTTCATTGATATAAAGCGCGATCAAAGCGAGCTTACTAACTTCAATATCTCTGTGGCGGCCAATAGTGAATTCATGGAGGCGGTAAAAGCTGACGAGTCCTATGAGCTGGTTAATCCGCGTTCCGGCGAGGTAACCGAGACTTTGCCAGCACGGGCGGTCTTTGACCAGATTGTCCAGAGCGCCTGGGAGTGTGGGGACCCGGGGCTGATACTGCTGGACCGAATCAACGCGGACAATCCGACCCCCGAGCTTGGTGAGATAGAGGGCACCAATCCTTGCGGGGAACAGCCGCTGTTGCCTTATGAATCGTGCAATCTGGGCTCAATTAACTTAGCAAAGATGGTCGTCGGGGAGATCGGCAGCGGCCAGATTGACTGGGATAAGCTGGCCGATACGGTCCAAGTTGCGGTTCGCTTTTTAGATAATGTTATTGATATGAACGAATTCCCGCTGCCCGAAATCGCCGAAATTACCCGGGCTAACCGTAAGATTGGGCTGGGCGTAATGGGATTTGCCGATATGCTGATCTACTTAGGTGTCCGCTATGACTCCACGGAGACGATAGATATTGCCGAAAAGCTGATGAGCTTCATTCTGGAGCAAGCACGCAAGGCCTCTGCAGCGCTGGCTGAGCAGCGGGGTACTTTTCCGAATTGGGAGGAGAGTATTTATAATTCCGAGGGTGGAATGAGGCTGCGCAATGCTACTGTGACGACTATTGCGCCAACCGGCAGCATCAGTATCATTGCCGGTACCTCCAGCGGCATCGAGCCGCTGTTTGCAGTTGGATTTACCAGGCGGGTGCTTGAGGGGACCGAACTGTTGGAGATGAATCCGCTATTTGAGCAGGTTGCTCGGGAACGTGGTTTCTTCTCACCAGAACTGAAAAAGGCTGTTGCCGCCCACGGCAGTTTAGGGGAGCTTGACGAAATACCGGCGGATGTGCGCGAGCTGTTCCGCACTGCTCACGAGATTAGCTCGGAGTGGCATATTCGTGTCCAGGCGGCTTTTCAGAAGTTTACCGACAACGCCGTCTCCAAGACCATTAATCTGCCTAATAAAGCTACGCAGGAGGATGTAAGAGATGCCTATCTGCTGGCCTATGAGTTAGGATGTAAGGGGATCACAATCTACCGGGACGGCTGTCGTGATAGCCAGGTGCTGAGCACCGGTAGGACGGAAAAAACTAAGCAGATGATAGGGGTCTCTGTCGAACCGCGGCCTCGGCCTAAAGCCGTCACTGGCGTAACCCAAGCTATGGTCACCGGATGTGGTAAGCTCTATGTGACTATTAACTCCGATGATCGGGGACCTTTTGAGGTGTTTGGGAATATGGGGAAGGCTGGTGGCTGTGTGGCTTCTCAGACCGAAGCGCTGGCTCGGATGATATCTCTGGCTCTGCGATCAGGGATAGGGCCCGAACACATTATCAAGCAGCTTAAGGGCATAAGCTGTCATATGCCAGCGTGGGAGCCGGGGGGTGGTAAAATACTGTCGTGTGCGGATGCTTTTGGACGCGCTCTGGAGCGTGCTATATTGCCGGAGGACGAACAGTTGCAGATAGACTTTGAACAGGAGCGCAACGGCCAAGCCGGGGCCTGCCCGGAGTGTGGTGGGGTGCTGTACCATGAGGAAGGCTGCCGCAAGTGCCACGAGTGCGGCTACAGCAGTTGTGATTAGCAGTGCACAGCGGCCCATCTGACTGCGTAGTTAGCAGGTTTTGGTTAAGTTTTGGGGGAAAGTTTATGGCGACAGGCCACCAGGGTGCAAGGGAGTCTGGGCAGGGTCCAGAAGTGATGATGTAAACGGGAAGCAGCATTGGCAATTGCAGACAGTTGAAGTTGAAAGGAAGAGTATCTATTGATGATGGTGTCTAAAAGTCGGGATATTTTTAATCATATTTGATCGTTTCATTTTATACACATAACGAAGAGGAGGTGTGGTGGTGTTTATTCTCAGAGGCTTGTGGTCGTTATTCGTTGCTGCTGTTGTACTGGTGGGGATCATTTTTGGTAATCTTATCGCGCAAGAGCTACTGCCGTTAGTTCATCTGGAACCAGCTAGTCGCGAGGCTCTGCTTTTTACTCTGGGCCTCAATGCAATAGGCGGCCTGCTGGGATTTTTGCTTTCCTTGTTCTCTTTTCGTAAGATTGTCTCTTGGGTCAACTACTTTGAACGAGTCTCCCTGGTTGACAAAATCGCCGGAGTAATTGGCGTGGTTTTAGGGCTTGGTGTGGCGCTGTTGATTACTGTGCCATTTGCTGCGATCCCTGGATTTGGGCTGCCGATCAGGATCTTTGCCAGCGTGGCCGGGATACTGCTGGGGGTTGGATTTGCGATGAGTGCCCGAGGGCAGATTGTCTATGTTTTTCCCAGTTTGGGAAGTCCGCATGAACTAAGTGCGGCAACTGCGCGCGCTCGCACCAAGCCGAAGATGCTGGACACTAACGTTATCATAGATGGACGCATCGCCGATATTGTTAAGAGCGGCTTTCTGGAGGGCGAGCTGTTGGTGCCAGATTTCATCCTTCAGGAGCTTCACTACATCGC
>JALGTS010000162.1 GCA_029821255.1 Candidatus Zipacnadia bacterium | reverse complement strand
GGTCGGCATAAGCCGTGTTGCCCACTGCGTTGCGAAAGTGTAGCGAGGTCTGAGCTATCAGCTTCAGAGTCCAGGTGGTGTTGTTCCGCCCGGCAATCCCGCTTTGCTTAATAGTGTCGTCCTGATAGTGGACCGCGTGGATGCGGCCTCGCTCGTCGGCCATATAGTTGAAGATCACACCCATTATGTTGCGCAGTACCTGCTCGCAGAATCGGGCTTGTGTCAGCTCACCCATCTGACGATACAGCTTGGCAGACAGGCGAAAGCCATCCCCGCCATCGTGAATCAGCTCGGGATGAAATCCTCTGACCGTAATGAACCCGTTCAAGAATTGTTTGCGGGTAGCTTTGTCAAACGGATCTATGGTCGGGGGTAGTGAACGAGCCCGGGCGTAATATATCTGATGGAATGGATCCCACACGTACCGTATCTGCACCAGCGCCATACTGGCCTGGGCATGCCGCCATACTGGCCTGGGCATGCTCCAGCGATTCGTTGGGACCGCGCACGTAGAATTGCGCCGAGCCAACCTGGCCGTCACACAGTGATTTGCCCTCGCGCACCAGATCTAACCGCACGTGGTAGGGCCCCGGCTTCAGCTTCAGTTCAGAGGCAGAGACTGCAAACTCGACCTTTTTCTTTTGTCCCTGCTCAATAGGCTCGCCTATCGGTCGCTCAATTTGTGCCTGCATCTTCAGCGTAAACAGGTCTCGGAAGCTCATTACCCACTTATCAGCCGCGTAAACCGGCTGGTTGGCTGTGACCTGGGCAGTAAAATACAGTTGATAGCGCGGTGGTCTTACAATCGTCCCGCTATAGAATCCGGTCGGTTGCAGGTAGGCGGCTACTACCACCGGCTTGTCCTGTTGGCTCTGCGCAACGGCTCCAGCCGAAGTTAAGGCCAGTACGGTCGCTACAAGATATGTCGCGGTGCGCATCACTTATCACTCCATTAGAATCGTCATTTTTCGTATAATTATATATACACTTTGATTGATTCTCTATCAAAAAGGATGTTCCTTCTGTGGAAGGAAAGTTTCGCCCAAGAAGTATACTTATGAGTGTTTCCGGGTTGCCTCTGGTGGCTGAGTCGTGGTTATAAGTGTCTCGGGGGGCGGTAGATTGCTGATTCTTTTCAAGATGGATTTCCCACGAGAGGAGTTTCTCGCAGACTTGAACAATATAAAAAGCACCAGATCAGGTGCTGCATTATCTACTGCTTGTGTTTGGAGGTCAGATGCAACTGAACACTGTTGAACGGATACAAAGGGTCATTAACTTTGAGCCTGTAGACCGTTTGCCGATGATTGAGTGGGCGCCATGGTGGGACCAAACGCTTAAGCGGTGGTATAGCGAAGGCCTGCCTCGGCAACTGACGAGACAGGAGGAAATAGCCGAATATCTGGGGTTGGACCGGTTTTTTCGGATGAAAATCACGGCACTTGGACCTGAGACTCCGGATCCGCCCAGCTGGGGTGCACCACGAATATACGACGATGCCGATTACCAATGCATCCTGAACACGCTGTATCCACAACCTGCCTTCGACCGACGGGGAATGGAGGAGCTGGCAGTCCGTCACCGGCGTGGAGAGGTGGCGGTCGCCTGCTGGCTGGATGGCTTCTTCTGGCATCCCCGGCAGTTGCTGGGCATTGAGCACCACCTGTACGCCTTCTACGATCAGCCTGAGTTGATACACCGCATTAATCAGAACCTGCTGGCGTTCAACAAGCGTGCAATTGATGAGTTGCTGGCTATTGAGGCCCCCGACTTTGTAGCGATCTGCGAAGATATGAGCTATAATCACGGCCCGATGCTCTCCCGCCAGCTATTGGACGAGTTTCTGGCGCCGTACTACCGGCAACTCACAGAAATATTTCACAACCGGGGAGTACCCTTATTTGTCGATTCGGATGGTAATGTTACGGATATGGTACCGTGGCTTGAGGAGGTTGGAGTGGATGGCATACTGCCTCTGGAGAGAAAAGCCGGGAATGACGTCGTGGCCCTGCGCGCCACCCATCCTCACCTCCGGCTGCTGGGTGCATATGATAAAATGGTGATGCATAAAGGTGAGGCTGCTATGCGTGCGGAATTTGAACGTTTGCTGCCGGTAATGAGGTCCGGCGGCTTCATCATTGGGGTTGATCACCAGACCCCACCCGATGTCTCTCTGGAGCAGTATGGCATATATGTGCAGTTGATGCGGGAGTTCGCCACGATTGCCGCCAGTACATAGCCTTTTGCCAGCATAAAGTTTAGTGGCTTGGCTGGCGGCAGATGAGTAGGGCGTTGATAGGGGATGCGCTTGTTTATATATTGCTACGATGACCCAACAGGAGGTTAACAATGGCTAAGCAGAAATGGCAGATGATGGTAGTACCCGAAACACACTGGGACCGTGAGTGGTATCTGACCTTTCAGCAGTTCCGCCGCCGGCTGGTCAGGCTGATTGATAAGCTGCTGGAGATACTGGAAACTGATGAGCGATACAAGTATTACTGTCTGGATGGTCAGACGGTGGTGCTGGAGGATTATCTGGAGATTCGTCCTGAGAACCGTCAGCGCATTGCCGATTTGGTGGCGGCTAAGCGGCTTTTCGTGGGGCCTTGGTACGTCTTGCCCGATGAGTTTCTGGTCAGCGGTGAGGCCCTGGTTCATAATATCCTGTTGGGGCATAAGATAGGGGGTGAATTCGGCCACGTGATGAAGGCTGGATACGTGCCTGATCCCTTCGGGCATATCTCGCAATTGCCCCAGATATTAGCTGGCTTTGACCTGCCCTCGGCTCTGTTTATGCGTGGGGTGGGCAATGAGCTGGATGGAGCAGACAATGAGTTCTGGTGGGAAGCCCCGGATGGTACGCGTCTGTTGGGTGTGCATTTGATTAATTCTTACTGCAATGGTGCTAATTTGGGCGGAAAGAAGTGGTCGGGGATGGGGACAGACCAGGGCCGCGTAGATATGGAAAAGGCGCTGGAGCGGCTCTGCCAAGAGCGCGACTCATTAGGTGAAAAGGCGGCCACTTCGTATTTACTGCTTAACAACGGCTGTGATCATCTTGAACCCCAGCCAGAACTGCCTGATATGATTGAATACGCCAACCAACGGCTGGAGGATATGGAGGTGGTGCACAGCAACTACGAGGCTTACAGTCAGGCGGTCCTTGCAGAGGCTGGTGAGCTGACTACGGTGCGTGGGGAACTCCATAGCGGCAAGTATCATCCACTACTTCCCGGTGTCTTCTCAGCGCGGATGTATCTCAAACAGGCCAATCAGCGTGTCCAGACACTGCTGGAGAAGTGGGCGGAACCATTCTCGGCGCTGGCATGGCTCGCGGGAGCAACCTACGAGCAAAGCTTTTTATGGCAGGCCTGGCGGCACTTGCTGCATAATCATCCGCATGACAGCATCTGTGGCTGCTCCAGTGACCAGGTTCATAAAGAGATCGTACCCCGCGTCTGGCAGGCCGAGCAGATTGGCGAGATGTTGTTTAACGAATCGGCCGAGCGTCTATCCGTTTTGGCCAGGTTTGGCATGCCTGCAACCCAAGAAGATTGTATCCTTGCTCGCAAAGTTGTGGTATTTAACCCGCATAACTGGCGACGCCATGAGCCGGTAGCTGTCCATCTTAGCGTGCCCGTCTCACCGAATGAGGCACCTGTTGGTGTGGTAGCGAGGGATGCCACCGACGCGGTTGTCCCCAGCCAGGTTGTCAGCGAGGAGGTTCGCGAGTATGAAGCCGGCATCCCTGCGGACAAACTGCTGTGGGAAGCAGAGGTACTGATTCAGGCTGATGTACCGCCGCTGGGCTTTGCTGCCTACAGCTTGGTGGCCGACACCGCTAACGGCCAGTTCACAGAGAATGACCTCACTGCCGGTGCGGGCTGGATTGAAAACAAGTACGTGCGGGTAGAGGTCCAGACTAATGGGACACTGCGGATCATTGAGAAGGCCAGCGGAGTGGTCTATGACGGCTGTCATCTGCTTGAGGACACCGAAGATGTCGGCGATGAGTATGACTACTCTTCAGCCACCCAGAGTATGACGGTCACCTCAGCAAGTAGTTGCGCCCGGACCTCGGTAGTAGAACACGGGCCAGTGCGTGCCACCTTGCGCATTGATCTGACTTTGCAGCTTCCGGAGTCAGTAACTGACGATCGCAGATCACGTGCTGAGCAGAGCGTTGCGTGCCCGGTAAGCACTTTTGTAAGTCTGACTGCTGATAGTCCCCGAATCAGCTTCCAGACCACCGTGGAGAACCAGGCGCGTGATCACCGCCTGCGAGTAT
>JALGTS010000161.1 GCA_029821255.1 Candidatus Zipacnadia bacterium | reverse complement strand
AATTGATGTCCAGATGCAGGGGGAAGATCCCCTGCGGGATCTACGTACTATAGCCGAGGCTGTGGATATTCCTGTGGCAGTTGCCGGAGGGCTTAACTCCGAGACGGCACCCCGGGCGGTAGAAGCTGGGGCAGACATTATCATTGTCGGCGGCGCCATTATTAAGGCTCCCGATGCCACCGAGGCTACTCGTACCATTCTGCAAGCAATGCGCAGTGGCCAGGCGGTGGCTACTGATCTGTACAAGCGTGGCGGCGCTGAGCAACTGCGTGAGATCTTCAGCAAATGCACCGCTGCCAATGTCTCTGACGCCCTGCACCGTAAGGGCTGGCTGCCTGGCATCAGCAGCATCAATCCGGGCCGGCGTGCCATCGGGCCAGCCCTGACTGTCTGGACCTATCCCGGCGACTGGGCTAAGCCAGTGGAAGCGATTGACCAGGCCGAGCCTGGGCAAGTGATAGTAGTAGACGTGCGCGGTGAGGGGCCAGCGGTTTGGGGCGAAGAAGCTACTAAGAGTTGCTTGCAGGCGAGAGTGGCCGGAATTGTTATTAACGGGGCACTGCGTGACAGCGCCGAAATTCGGGCACTTGGTTTCCCTGCCTTCACTAAGTTGGTGGCACCGGCTGCCGGTGATCCCAAAGGAGTAGGTATGATTGGAGTTCCACTGAAGATAGGTGAGACTGCTGTACGCCCCGGTGATTGGATCATTGCTGACGATGATGGTGTCGTAGTGGTGCCTAAGGAGCGGGCTGTGGAGATTGCCAATCGTGCGTTGGCCGTGGTCGAGCGCGAGAGCCGCGAGAAGGCGGAAATTGACGCGGGCAGCACTTTAGCCAAGGTCGTGGAGCTGGAACGCTGGGAACAACAGCGAGCAGATACCACCAGTACTAACGAAGAATAGCCTGTACAAGGCGGCCTGGGAACTCCCAAGATGAGCAAGGTCAACTCCCCGCACACAGCTAAGGCCCGCGTGGTGATTGTCGGCCCAGGCGCAATGGGCTGCTTGCTCGCTGCTCTGCTGAGCAGAGCGGCGGCTCTGGAGGTAGCGTTGCTGGACTACCGCCCCGATCGTGCCAAGCTGCTCAATGAGCAGGGCATTATCATAGAAAGCCCCGCTGGCGCCGACACCGTGCCAGTACGTTGCACTGCTGAGCCTAAGCAACTGGAGACAGCCGATCTGGTTATCATCTTTACCAAAGCCTACGATACAGCTGCAGCCGCCCAGCATTGTGCCTCCATAGTCGGCTCCAATACATCAGTTCTCACCCTGCAGAATGGCCTGGGCAACTACCAAGTGCTCCAGGAATACCTGCCTGCTGAGCAAATCTTAGCTGGCACCACCTCCAGTGGTGCTACCCTCCTGGGGGTTGGAAGGATTCGTCAGGCGGGAATTGGCAGGATCATACTGGGTAGCCCGACCAGCAATCATGCCCTGGCCGACAGTGCAGTTGGGCTTCTCCGCTCTGCTGGCCTTCAAACGGAGCTGACTGTTGATATAAACGCTGTGCTGTGGCGCAAGGTATTGATAAACTGCGCAATTAATCCGCTTACTGCACTTACGCGGCGGCGCAACGGTGAATTGTGGGAGAGTGCACCGCTGCGCGGGCTGGCTGCGCAAGTTGCTGACGAGGTCTACCGCGTCGGGCAGGCAGTTGGCATAAACTGGGGCAAATTTGACCCGCGCCGAGAGGTTGAGGAGGTCTGTCGGGCCACAGCAACTAATCAATCTTCAATGCTCCAAGATGTCCTGGCCGGGCGCCGCACCGAGGTAGAATACATAACTGGGTCAGTGGCACAGGCCGCCGAGCAGCACGGGTTGTCTGCCCCGCTGTGCCAATGCCTAACTGCACTAATTGAGGGGCTGACCGAGCAGCACATACAGTGAAGCAGTGAGCGCGTCGAAGCATGGTTTAGTGGCACCGGCTTCCAGCCGTGTGCATAATTCATAGGGCCACGGGCTGAAAGCCCGTGCCACCGAAAGCTGAGGAGAACAATGATTATTATTGGCGAACTGATCAACGGAACCCGAAAGCGCATCAAGGAGGCGATCGCCAGTCGTGATGCCGACTACATCGCGGACTTGGCGACCAAGCAGGCTGAAGCCGGCGCGGATTTCATTGATTGCAATCCCGGCACAGTGGGGGAGAAGGAAGTACAGGATATGCAGTGGCTGGTGGAGACGATTCAAGCAGCTACCGATAAGCCGATTAGCTTTGATTCGCCCAATCCGGAAGCTATCCAGCGGGCGTTGGCCACCTACAGTGGCACAGCGACGCCGATGATAAACTCCGTTACGCTGGAGCCGGGCAGTGTTGAGAAGATGTTGCCGATTGTACTGGAGGCTAAGGTCAACGTAGTGGCGCTTGCCCTGAGCGAAGAAGGTATGCCCAGTCAAGCCGGGCAGCGCGAAGCGGTGGCTTATCGGCTGATTGACCGACTCACCGCCGGCGGCATTCAGCCGGAGCAGATATTTGTGGACCCAGTCATCGCCCCGGTGAGCACCGCACATGAGGTCGGCCAGCACATTCTGCAGGCGATCGCGGCGATTCGCGACTATTGCCCGGAATGTCACATAACTTGTGGCCTGAGCAATATCTCCTTTGGCCTGCCCAACCGGCAGTTGATGAACCGCGCCTTTGTTGGGATAGCTATGCAAGCAGGACTGGACTCGGCGGTGATGGACCCGTTGGATAAGCAACTGATGGCCCACATCATAGCGACAGAGGCGATAATTGGCCAAGACGAGTTCTGTATGAACTACTTGCAGGCCCACCGCGCCGGGAAGCTCGAAGTATAGACTGGTATGTCCCGGGCAAATCCCGGATGACCTTTCTTCGTTGAAATGGGGGATATCACTTGAAAATACTTATCATTGGTGGAACTGGTCACATTGGGACGAATCTTACCCGCATGCTGGTTCAGGAGGGGGACGACGTTGTCGTAATGTCCTCAGGTAGGACGCCTCGCCCCACCGGCGATTGCTACGACAAGGTCAAGTATGTCACTATGCAGTATTCGCAATCGCTGCAAGATGGCTCATTTGCAGCTATGCTCAACAACGAAAGGCCTGACGCAGTGGTGGACATCCTGCAGGGTGATATCGGCGCTGTCTATAGCGCCAGCCGAGGGGCCGGGGTGTCTCACGTAGTGGCCTGTGGCTCAATTTGGATGTTCGGGCGGCCTAAGGTCGTGCCCACCCCCGAGGTTACGCAGACAGAGTGCCCCTTTGAGGGCTATCGGCGGCGCTACAGCCAACTGCTCCAAACCATTGAACTATCCCAGCAAGCCGGGCTGGCCTTTACTGCCGTTATGCCGCCGAACATCTGTGGGCCGGGCAAGATCCCGCTTGAGGGTATGGGCGGGCGTTCGCTGGAAGTGCATCAGGCGCATCAGCGGGGTGAGGAAGTAACTCTTCCCTACCCGGGAACAAACCTCATCGGCCCTTGTGACGCGGAAGATGTAGCGCGAGGATTCTTCTGTGCAGTGAAAAACCGCGAGAAAGCTGCCGGCGAGATCTTCAACGTCGGGTCGGCATATGCCTTAACGGCGGAAAGGTTTATCACCACTTATAGCGAGATCTACCAGACCACTATACCGATCAGATATGTGCCAGCACAGACCTATATCACGGAGATATTGCCGGAGCCTGAGGCTCACTTCCACTTCCTTGAGCATATGTGTCCCGACATTTCTAAGATCTCCTCGCAACTGGGATATCAGCCGCAATACACTCCGGAGGAGGCTATGGAGCGCGCGGTGAGGTGGATGTTTGATACCGGACTACTCTAATCGTGAGGAAAAGCATATCGGTGCTGAGGCGAAAATTACTCCGACGCCCCCCTA
>JALGTS010000160.1 GCA_029821255.1 Candidatus Zipacnadia bacterium | reverse complement strand
GTCATTGCCCACGTTGCACAGGGCCGGCAGGCCTTCATTGTCTGTCCTGGCATTTAAGAGGCCAAGACCAAGTACGTGACTGCCGCCGAAGAGCTTTTTTGGCATCGTAGCAGTCACGTCGTCCCCACCTTAAATCTTGGCCTGGTGCACGGCCAGATGCCCAGCAGCGAGCGCGAGACAGTGATGGCGAAGTTCCGGGCGGGCGAAATTGACGTGCTGGTGGCTACCAGTGTGGTGGAGGTTGGCGTGGATGTGCCTAACGCTACGGTTATGCTGGTGCAGAATGCCGAGCGATTTGGCCTGGCTCAATTGCACCAGTTGCGCGGTCGGGTGGGCCGAGGCAGCGAGTCTGCTTGCTGCCTGCTGGTTACTGGCTCTAATTCTCCTGAGGTCATTGAGCGACTGAACGTGCTGGTTCGGACAAATGATGGATTTAAGATCGCCAGTGAGGATCTGGCCCGGCGAGGGCCTGGCGAATTGGCGGGCACTCGCCAGCATGGCCTCTCCGATCCGGAGATGTCTGGCTTGCTGGGTGATACCAGGATACTAATTTGGGCCCGGGAGGATGCTCTTAAGCTTATCGGCGATGACCCTCGCCTGGAGCAGGCCATACACCAGCCGCTGAAGCATTACTTGACCCGCCACAGCCGGGAAGGCCAGGACTGGACGCTATGAGGAGGCAGATGCGGATCATTGCAGGTAAGGCTGGCTCACTGCCACTGAAAGTGCCGGTGGGCGTAGACAGTCGTCCTACCACCGATGCTATGCGTGAGACACTATTTGCCAGCCTGGCAACTGTCATACAGGGGGCGCGGGTTGCTGACCTATATGCGGGTAGCGGGGCAGTCGGGATTGAGGCGCTCAGTCGCGGAGCAGAGTTAGCGGTATTCATTGACAATGATTTTCGTTGCAGGGAGGTCATCAAAGCGAACCTGGCGAATACCAACTTGGCTGAGCGTGGAATAGTGGTATTAGGCCAACTGCCTGTAGTGTGGGCAGACATCGCTCAAGCGTACGGCCCCTTTGATATAGTCTTTGCTGACCCACCCTACGACAGTATTGACCTGCCTGAATTGGCCGAGAGACTGGTCGTGGGCCATGAGGGCGTGGCCGAAGGAGGAATTGTAGTCATTCAACATGACAGAAGTGAATCGTTACTCCCTGATGTAGCGGCGAGTAAAGTCAAGCGGTTCGGGCGCAGTCGCCTTGATTTCTATTGCCTTGATAGCAGCAAGTAAGAGGATGAGTTGATGAGTACACCGAGAACTGAGCATATAGCCGTATGTCCGGGAAGCTTTGATCCGATTACTGAGGGCCATATGGACGTAATTCGCCGAGCCAGCCAGATGTTCGGGAAAGTCTTCGTAGCGGTGACGGCAGATTCGGACAAGACTCCGATGTTTTCGGTGGCAGAGCGGGTAGCGATGGCCCAAGAGGCTTGCCAAGACCTACCCAACGTCGTGGTGGACAGTTTTGATGGATTAGTGGTAGAATATGCTCAGCGGCGTGGTGCTGTGGCCCTGGTCAAGGGCCTCCGGGCAGTTTCGGACTTTGACCGCGAGATGCAGATGGCCTGGATGAATCGGCAGTTGGCTCCTGAGTTGTACACGGTCTTTTTGGTTCCGCATCCTGATTACGCCTTTTTGAGTTCCAGCTTGGTTAAGGAAGTAGCCAGCTTGGGCGGTGAAGTCAGCCAATTTGTGCCTGATGCTGTGTATAAACGATTGTTAGATAAGGTAGGCCGAGGGCAGTAAACATTGACGCGTCAGGGAGGGTGCCCAATGGATATACTGACTCTAATTGAAGAACTTGAACTGATGGTGGAAGCGGGCGAGAAATGGTATACTCGCATTATTCCCGGCTTCATTGGTAAGTCAGTAATTAACGCTGAGGATTTTTTCGATCTGCTTCACCGCCTCCGCTCGGCATTGCCCGAAGAGATGAGTGTGGCTAATAAGATCAGTCGCGACCGTGAGCGCATTCTGCAGGAGGCCCACGAGGAGCGCGCCAAGATCCTGAGCGCCTCCCGCGAACAGGCCCAACTGCTGGTCTCCAATGACGAGATCGTTAAACAGGCCGAGCAGCGTGCTGAACAGATATTAGATGAGGCTCGTATTGACGCTCAGGCTATCCGCGCTGAAGCTGAGACATGGGCACGGGGCATCGTCGAGCGGCTGGATAATTATGTCAATCGCATATCGGCGACTATTGATAAGACCCGTAGAGCTTTACTCAGTGAACCAACGGGCGCCGAAGAGAGTCATCCGTTGAGTAGCGAAGAAGACTAAAGAGCATTGGTAGACAATAGCTTTCCTGGTCAAATATTCCGGCTATCATAGACAGATAGCCAGCTTTTTGTCGTTCCACTGCCATAAAACTTCCTCGCTTGTCTGCTATTAGATTAATCTCGAGTAGGAGAAATATCCTGTGGTAGTGCTAGTAGTCAATTGTGGTAGTTCGTCTCTGAAGTATGAGCTATTTGCGGGCGATCAGTCAGTCTGCTCTGGCCTGGCGGAGCGGGTGGGTGTGGACGGAGGCCAACACGCTGTTTTGACCCACAAATGCGGCCACGAGGCCACAGCCCAAATCAGCGCTCCCATGCCCGATCATACGGTTGCCTTCGACCATGTTGTTGCGATGCTGACCGATCCTGAACATGGTCAGATTAGCTCTCTTCAGGAGATTGAGGCGGTCGGCCACCGTGTCGTCCATGGCGGCGAGCAGTTCACCGAGTCGGTGTTGATTGACGATGAGGTCATTGCTGCAATTGAGGATTTCTGTGAGCTGGCTCCTCTGCATAATCCTCCTAATCTGGCGGGCATTCGCGCCTGTCAGCAGCGCCTGCCAGGCATCCCGATGGTGGCGGTCTTTGATACTGCATTCCACCAGACGATGCCGGCCCATGCTTTTGTCTATGGACTACCTTACCGGATGTATCAGAAGCATCACATTCGCAGATATGGCTTCCATGGCACCTCCCATCGTTACGTAGCCATTGAGGCGGCACGGTATCTGCAAGCAGCAGGAATTCCCCCCAACCAGCAGAAAATTGTCACCTGCCATTTGGGTAACGGTGCTAGTGTTACGGCAATTAACGGAGGTTGCTCTGTTGACTGCTCGCTGGGCTTCACACCCCTGGAAGGGCTGCTGATGGGCACGCGCAGCGGCGACCTGGACCCGGCTATCCCATTGCATTTAATCAGGGCGATGGGCATGGATGTCGCTGATGTGGATCGGCTTCTTAATACGGAGAGCGGCCTCTTAGGCGTCTCCGGGGTCAGCAGTGATATGCGGGATGTTATGCAGGCCGCTGAAGAAGGCAACAGACAAGCCCAGTTGGCTGTAGACATATTTTGTTACCGCGTGAGGAAGTATATCGGGGCCTATGCCGCTGCTATGGGCGGCTTAGATGCAGTGGTCTTTACTGCAGGAATTGGCGAGAACGCGCCGCAAATCCGCCGCGGATGTGTGAAGGGGCTGGAGTTTATTGGCCTGCATCTGGACGAGGCAAGCAACAACAACGTTGGCGATGACCAAGAGATTACCGTTATCAGCACAGCTAACAGCCCTGCCTATATTCTGGTAATTCCCACCAACGAGGAACTAATGATCGCGCGTGATACTGCCGCCATTGTAAGCAATATGACTCAGTAAGTGTTGATATATCTATTGGGGGCAGTTTGCAGCTATAATTGCTCTTTGGCAGCGACCAGTTCTAAGTTGATGTCAAACTCAATTGCTACTTCAAACAGTCGCCGCCAGGGCAGTTGGACGTGGGTTTCTTCGAGTTCAGCCAGAACAATATTGTTGCGCTCCTCCCCCGCACCGACTTGCACACAAGTCTTACCCCAGAAATGTTTCATCCA
>JALGTS010000159.1 GCA_029821255.1 Candidatus Zipacnadia bacterium | reverse complement strand
ATCCACAGATAGTAGAGCTGGTAGCCAGGCGCGGCGGCCACCGGATGATAGCCATGGGGTATAATTACGCTATCGGTATCACGCACTGTGTAAGTCTCATCGGTGCTCAAATCGTCAGTATAAATGTGCTGAATACCAAAGCCCTGTGGTGGATTCATCCGGAAATGGTAAATCTCCTCCATATTGACCTGGAAGGGGTAGTCATCTTCCTCGTGTTTGTGGGGTGGATAGCTGGACCAGTTGCCCGGTGGGTTGAAGGTCTCGCCCACCAGCAACCGCTGGGCCTGTGGCACATTTGTGCCGATGACATTATGTACTTGCCGGCGCCAATTCCAGTTGCCGACCTGGTTGACCTTTACTTCGTCAGGACCGATTATCTGCGGAGGCCCGGAGCTATCAGATGGCGCTGAGCAGACTGCCAGCTCGCAGCGGCTGTCGGCTTGCACACTCCAAGCTGTACCGGGAGGCAGATAGGCGCCGGTGGCTGTACCCGCAAAGACCGAGGTGCGACCTCCCAACCCGGTGTATTCTTCACCGTTGATCACCAGCGACAGCAAGCCGTTCAGGATAACCAGCCCATATTCTTCATCTTCTGTGTTGCTGCTGTAGCTTTTGCCGGCGGCAAGTTTGATGATGGAAAAGCTAAGCAGACCCAGTGGACCTTGACTTGCGGTATATATCGTGTTTTCACCGTCTGTCAGTTGCTGGGAGATTAGATAATCAGGCATATGCAACCTCCTTTGTTCTGCGACGACACCTTCTACTTCTGTGTGAATCGATATATCCCTTCTTGAATGCAGGAGAAATGACAATCAGCTACGGAGGTCTACCCACGTGCAGCGAGAATTTATCACCATGATAGCTTTCAAGCGGAGCTGGACGGACTTAGTCATTCCCTAAGGAGGTTGTGCAATGAAGCGTTCACAGATTAACCAAATAATTGATGAGAGTCTGGAGTTCTGTCAGCGGATGAACTTTCATCTGCCACCTTTTGCCACCTGGAGCCCCGAAGAATGGGCGAGCAAGGGCCACGAGTACGATGAGATCCGCGACAATATGCTCGGCTGGGACGTAATTGACTTCAATTTGGGGAAATTTGAGGAAATAGGATGTGTATTATTCACCATCCGCAACGGCAACCAGCGGCTTGACCGCTATCGGAAGCCCTATTGTGAGAAGTTGCTCATCATCGGCGAAGCGCAGATTACACCCTACCACTTTCACTTTTCCAAGATGGAAGATATCATCAATCGGGCAGGTGGGGATCTGATGGTGCAGGTGTACAACGCGGATGAGAACGAACAGCTAGCCGATAGCCCGGTTGAGGTCAACACTGACGGGCATGTATATACGGTACAGGCAGGGGCAATTATTCGTCTGACCCCAGGTGAGAGCATCACCCTGTCACCTTACCAATATCACAAGTTCTGGGCCGAAGGCGGCACTGTACTGTGCGGGGAGGTCTCTATGGTTAATGATGATACGATTGACAACCGTTTTCTGGAAGAGGTGGCGCGCTACCCTACTATTGAAGAAGACGAGCCAGCCCGCTATCTGTTGTGCACTGAGTATCCGCCGGCTCCTGAGTAGTCCTGGGGTCACCTATTGATCTGGCTAACGGGTTGCGGGAGGCTTGCCTGGCTGCGGTCGGCTATAGTATAATGTCAACTGATTATGGGCCGCAGGATACGCCGGAAAATAACTCCCGCACAAATAGCGCGGTGGTTTAGATATCTTAATGCGTTTATATTGTTGCTATCAACGGTTTTCATCTGTGCCTGGGCGGGTGGTTTAGCCGGGCTACGTCAAAGCTTCGCAGGCGAGCGCCAGCTGGTGGACTACCGGCCTCGGTTGACTACTAAGATCTACTCCACCGAAACTCATCCCGATGGCTCCGTTACCCATACCCTCATCGGCCAAGTGTACAAAGAGAACCGTGCCTTGGTCCCCCTCGGGGAAATACCTCTCTATATGCAGCAGGCCACGGTGGCGATTGAGGATCACAGGTTTTGGCAACACCGAGGCATTAGCCCCCGCGATATGCTGCGGGCGGCATGGGTGAATCTCGTCGGCGGGCAGGTCAAGCAAGGTGCCAGCACCATAACTCAGCAACTGGTGCGCAACATCTGGCTGACCCAGGAACGGACTTGGGATCGCAAATTCAAGGAGATCCTGCTGTCTATTGAAGTGGAGCGGTGTTTCTCCAAGCAGGAAATCTTGGAGATGTACCTCAATGAGGTCTATTATGGCCATGGGGCATACGGAGTCGGTACGGCGGCAGCTACCTTCTTTGGAAAGCGACCTGATGAGCTGACTCTGGGTGAGGCAGCTCTGTTGGCTGGACTGCCTAAAGCACCGGCCTACTATTCTCCCTTTAACCATCCCCAGCGGGCGAAACGGCGCCGCTGGGAGGTGCTCGCTGCTATGCGGGAGCAAGGGTACATCACGGCCGAGCAGGCCAAAAATGCTGATAATGAGCAGATCCAAAGCCACTTACAGCCTGAGCCGAAGGCAACGGGGATGGTTGCCTTCGTTGCCCCTCATTTCACTCACCTGGTGATTCGTCTGCTATGCGACCAATATGGCGTGGACACAGTTTATGCCGGCGGCTGGCGGGTCTATACCACGCTGGACGTCCGGCTGCAGAGGATTGCCGAAGAGGAGTTGACCAAGCAGGTTGAGAGACTACGCGCCCAGGGCCGCATCAAGGGCAATTTGGTCGGGCAGGGAGCGTTAGCCTGTGTAGATGTACACAGCGGTGGGGTGTTAGCGATGGTTGGTGGTGTCGGCCCGTACGAGAGAGTTCAATATAATCGTGCCCACCCCGGCCCGCCTCGGTATGGCCGCCAACCTGGGTCTTCTTTCAAGCCCTACATTTGGGCTACAGCTTTGGAGTCAGGATACGGCCCTAACTCCAAGTTTAGTGCTGACCCGATTGCGATCCGATTACCCACCGGCAAGTATTGGCGACCTAAGAACTATTCAGCCGGCCAAAAGGGGGTCTATACGCTGCGCCGGGCGCTGGCTGCGTCGGTAAACCTGGTGTCGGTGCGGCTAGTGCAAAAAGTCGGGGTTGAGAAGGTAGTCAATTATGCGGCCCGTATGCTGGGCATACCCCGCGAGCGGCTTGACCCAGTTCCCGCACTGGCGCTGGGTGTTTCCAACCTCTCACCTTTGGAGCAAGCTTCTGGATATTGCTGCTTTGCCAGCGGCGGACTGCGTGCCGAGCGTCGCTTCGTCAACACTATTGAGAATCACCGGGGCGAGGTTATTGTGGACAATCCACCGCGACTGACCCGGGTGCTGTGCCCCGAGACAGCCATAAGCATGATCAGTATGCTGCGGACAGTTGTCACTTCTGGTACCGGTCGCCGGGCGCAGATATCCGGGGTTGTGACCGCCGGCAAAACGGGCACAACCCAGGACGGCCGTGACGCTTGGTGGGTCGGCTTTACTCCCGACCTGTGCGCGGCGGTCTGGATCGGCAACGACGACAATACGCCGATGCGCCGCTCCAGCGGTGGCTACTTCTGTGCACCGGTCTGGCGGGAGTTTATGAAGCGGGCGATGGGTGTACTACGCAGCGAGGGGCAATTCCCGGAGGGCCCAGGTGTAGTCGCCACCAGGCCAGATGAAGCTGAAGAAGAGGAAGAGGAGGGGACTGTGGTGACCATTTGTACGGAGACGGGGCAGCGTGCTACGAAATACTGCCCGCAGACAGTAGAAGAGTTCTTCGGCCCTGGTGAACAGATCCCTGGTTATTGCACTAAGCACCGTGCGCCCAGCGCGACTGGGACCACTGATAGTAGTAGGTCGTCGGAGAGTGGTCAGCAGCACGAGCAGCGCACTGTGACGGTGACGATCTGTGAG
>JALGTS010000158.1 GCA_029821255.1 Candidatus Zipacnadia bacterium | reverse complement strand
GGGTATGCCACACGCTTGGGCCTCAATCACTGGGAGACCAAAGCCCTCGCTGGCACTACAGTTCAGGAAGACATCAAAGGCGTTCATCCATGTGCACATGGTATACGCGTCAACGTCGGCCTGGTCGCTGCTGGGGTAGCTCACAGGGCCCGTATCGCCCTTTTTGAGACCGAACACCTTTGTCCATAGTAGGGGCAGTTCCCAGCCACCTTGTTTCTTGGACGGGTTTGTCTTGATAAACACGTGGGTATCTTTGTACTTGCGGTGAAAATCTGCGAAGACACGAAACTGGGGCTCAAGTGCTTTTCTGAAGTCTCTGTTGGCAGCCACCATGCCTACGAGAAAGTGGTCGGGGGGACAGCCGACTAGCTGCTTGAGGTTTCGTTGCTTGAAGATATTGCCCCTGCTGTCCATCAGGCCGAGGAGTGGCCTGTAGGTTTCTGTGTCTACACCAAGTGGGACAACCCTAGGATTCAGCCCCTCGTCGCGCATTAGCTGCGCTGCCCACTCGCAGAGCGCCCACTGGCGCCACGTTCCCTTGACAGCGTCTCGGAGCCTGCCTTCCATAGGTTCGTAGTGGAGGACTACGTGGGGTAACCAGATGGAGCCCAATTGCTGGTAGGAAGGAATGACCCACTGGTCATAAAGAGTTATTACGACATCAGGTTGGAATTCGTCAATGTAGGAACTGATTACGTCGGAGCCGAACTGCTTTTGGCGGACTGGTAAGTGCTCTATACCATTCCAAACAACTCGCCCGCCATGGAGACCGTAATACGTGAGTACCTTGACCTCGTGCCCAAGCTTCTGTAGACGCGGCACGATGTTCGCAGTGGACACACCATAGCCCGATTTGGCCCAAGCGGCAACGCCAGTCCACAGTATCTTCATAGCGCTTATTTTACAAGCTCTAGGGGGACTAAGTCTACCACTTAGTCCCCCTAGTCAGTTCAAGCGCCAGTATTACGGATAGTGTACTCTATGCCAACCAAACCAGCTTTCTGCACTGTATCGCCGCTCGCTGTGGTGCGTTTGAAAGTCAACACCTCGCCAGCGTCAATAGCAGAGTAGTCGCTGTCTACAGTCAGCTCTTGAACGGCTAACGCGGTAAGAGTGCTGTGCGCGGTATGAGAGGCGACTGTGCTATCAACAGCACCCGCTGTACCGCGGTTGACCAGGTAGATGGCGCCAGGGGCATATGCTTCGTCAGGCACGTGATACACCTTGGTAATGGTGATATTCTGCCTGATGCGAAACACTGACTGTTCGTCGTCGTCCGTGATGCCTTCTACCCACGTCTCACGGCACTCCAACTCATCGAGTACCTTATCGGCGTGGTTTATCCACCAGCCCTTGGTGCTCAATCCTCTAGAGTCGGTCATTGTTCACCTCCCCTAAAGGATGACTGCTTCAATAGTGACTACACCGTTGGCGCGGGCGGTGCCAGTACCGATGGTCGTTTCCTTCCACGTCAAGACCTCTCCAGCCTCTATCTCAGTCGCTCCGCTCGCAGTGCTCAAAGTCAGCGCAATAGACTGTGTAGCACTGAAAGTCGCAGCCGTTGTAGTCGCCGTGAAGCTTGCGACTGTCGTGTTCAGAGTGCCAGAGGTGCCCTCGTTCACCAGATAGAAACCGAAGGCGCTGTCATTGTCCGTTACGATGTTACTGTCTGGCGTGAACCTTGCGGAAAGAATCTCGATGTTGTTGGTTGCAGACTCAAAGAGCATCACCTCTTGCTCTGCGTCGGCCGCAACAGAAGAGATTCGTGACGTGATGTAGAGAGGTAGTTGTCTATTCATCCAGCTCATCATTCACCCCCTACGCCGTCACGCCGTGTTCGATCTTGACCATGAAGTCTTCGTTTAGCAGCTTGCACGCGAAGGTGGTGCGCCAACCGATGGTGCCGCGCTGGCCCAACGGGTCGTCCTTCGTGGGCTCAGTATTCGTAATGAGTATCTCCACGGGGGCAACACGCTCGCCAGTGTTGGGTTGGAACTGGCTGGCTCGCACCTTCGAGGGCATCATCGCTGCCAAGCCAGCGATACCGATGGCATCGCGTCCGAAGATCATGGTTGCGTGTACGTCGTTGGAATCGGCACCCTCGCCCTCGTAGACTTTGGCATTCGTGCTGACATACCAGTCTATTCCCGCGAAGCTGCCTATGTATCCGGTTAGAAGTGGGTTCCCGTCGCCCTTGTCTTCAACTTCCAAGAGCATATTCAGGATTGTCGAATCCTGTCGGAAGTCGTAATAGGTGTACGGACTCATGATTCCAATAAAACGGTCGCCTTGGATACCGCGAGCGTTAGCATTATGCAAAGCCCGTAGTGCCTTGTAGATCGCTGGCGCGTCCAGTACGTCACTGGCGGTCAGTGTGCCTCGTGACGACTTGCCACCAGCATAGACGACGTTCGTAGTAGCTGCCGCTACGTCTCTTACAAGCTGATCAAGCGTATCACCGGCTTGTTCCCCCAATAGCTCACTGTAATTCGTGAGTACTGGGTCGATAGCCTTGAACTCCAGCATGTCCGTGTACTGAATCCAAGCGCCATACTCTTGAACTTGGGCGGTCACGCTCGTGACTGTCACGTCCGTGGCCGTTGGCGTCTGGCCTTCAGATAACGGAGTCGTAGCAGCAGACAGACTGGCGAACCTGCGCCAGTGAACCGTGTCGCCGCGGTTCCTTGGGATTACACTTTTAGGGGTGCTACCAAGCTGCGCCACGAGAGCATGTGGAAAATTGGCGACTGCTCTCGTGAGCAAGCGCATCTCATAGCATTCTGTTACTTTCGTGACCTAGCTAGTAGCTAGGCGGGGAGGGCGCTTCGGCTCTCCCTCTCGCGGTTCATTTCCTCGCGAGTTCAGACTGTCGCATCACCCTTTCGGGCGGCAATCCGCTCAGTCGTTGCAGGCGCTTTGGAATACTCAGCATCGTACCGAGTTCCCTCGCTTGGCTTCCATGCCGCTAACGCGGTTTAGGTGAGCCAAGCTCGCTTCCTGAGGGTAGACATCTCAGCCGTTCCCCATTGATCAGGATTGCTTTTACGTACTCCTATATGCCGAAGTACAAGTATTGCTCGGCGCTTGTCCCCGTATACGTTTGGGTACTAGCCATCTCTGCGTGCTCCTAGCGACTGATGATGTCCTCCAGCTTCAGGCCAGGAAACTGCTTCGCAGCTTGGAACGCCTCTTCCATCTTGTGGAAGTCCCTCTGGCCCACAAGGCCGTCAAACCAACTGTACACGTCCTTGCGGCCAGCGGTCCTACCGCCACGTCGCGGCGGGGCAGGCACCTTTGGCGGAGGATTCTCCCTCAGTCGTTTCATTTGTTCTAATTGCTCGTTGAAAGATTGGTCGAGCGCAGAGAAGGACTCTTTGTTCAGCTTGCTTACGTCCAGACCGAGCTTGTCACTGACTCGCTCGTACACATTCGTGATGAGGTCAATCAGAGCTTGTTGCGCTCTTTCGGTGTTTGCCTGAGCCAACATTTGCTCTTTGGCAGCCAGAGCCTGTTGGCGCTGCGCAAGTTCTATGTCAGCCAGCACCTTCTGGCGCGCGACTTGATATTCTCGCTGCGCCAACTGCTGCGCTGCTGGATCAGTCTGAGAGGCGATATACATCTGCCACTGCTGATCCCATGACGCCAGTTGCTCTTGCAACTGGGCTTGCGTCATCTGTTGCTGCTGGGTCTCCAACATGCGCTGGTGCTCTTCGACCTGCGCCTGGAGTTGTTCAAGCTGGTTGCGTAGTCTGTCCCGCTGGGACTTGACTACGCTAACGTCCTCGTCTGTGCCGACTTTCTGGCGGAGCTTGTTCAGCTCCTGTTCTAGACGACTAATGTCGTCTGTTGGCGCTTCAGCGCCTTCTGCCGGCTCC